>JAZOMD010000099.1:0-6201 GCA_045653745.1 Eubacteriales bacterium
GTTTATATACTCCCTCGGGTGCTCCATTCTGACACCTATACCGAAGGGGCGTGCGGTGAGCGAAGCGCCTGCGCGAAGGAGAATTTCGAAGCTGTCCTTGGCGCTGTGACCTGTTGCAACTACCAAATTCTCGGTTTCCAAAAATTCTGTTTTTCCGTCGATTTCAACCTCGCAACCTGCGATTTTGTAATCTTTAGTTATAATTTTTGTGAGTTTTGCAGAAAATATGAACTCTGCGCCGAGAGAAATTATTTTTTCGCGAAGCTTTTTTATAAGTATAGGAAGACGGTCTGTTCCGAGGTGCGCGTCGCTTGTATAAAGTATTTCGTCACTTGCACCGGCACCGACGAGCTCGGAGAGAATTTTATATTTATACTTATCCATTCCACCGACCTTCAGCTTACCGTCGGAGAATGCGCCGGCACCACCTTCGCCATACTGGATATTAGACTCAGTGTCGAGAATTCCGAGAGCGAAAAAGCGCTCGACTGACTCGGCTCTTTTCTCTACGGGAAGACCTTTTTCTATAACTATCGGTCTTGCACCTGCCTCGGAAAGCAGAAGTGCGGCAAAGAGTCCCGCAGGTCCTGCACCGACTACTATGGGGCGTGAAGAAAGGCGCGAGGGCGGTATATCAAGGCGCGGTATTACGTACTCAGCGACCTTCTTTTTCATTTTAAGAAGTCCTCTTTCCCTCTCCTTGGAAAGAGAAAGTGCTACGGTCGCCTTATAGTGAATATTTTCTTTATCCGAGAGGACGAGCGTTCTTTTTATTACGTCGACCTCGCCCATTTCCGATACGGATACGGAAAGTCTCTCGGAGATAGCGGCTTTTATATCGTCCGAGGTATATTTTATCGGTAATTCAACATCTGTTTTTATCATACCGCTTCTCCTTTTGTTCGTTACATTATATTCTACCATACGGCTCTCGCTTTTTCAAGTCTTCTTTCAGAAAGATTTCGGTATACCTTAGGTTTTTTCGGAGATAATAAGGACATACAGCGAAAGCGAGGTTTTTTTATGAAGAAGTTAATTCTGTTTTCTATTCTTGCACTGAGTGCCATTTCTCTTTTCTCTTGCGGAAAGAGCGAGGACGTTTCGGTGCTTTATTACACTTACAGCGACACCTATATATCGGGCGTGCGCGGTGCGGTCGGACGCGCGTTTGACGATCTCGGCATCGGCTACCACGGCTACGATGCGGCAGGCAACCAGACGACACAGACCGAGCAGGTTGACACGGCTATCACCAAGGGCACAAGACTTCTTGCGGTGAACGTGGTGGACACGGGCTCCGAGGACGCGGCAAAGGCTATTATCGAAAAGGCAAGGGCTGCCGACCTTCCTCTTATATTCTTTAACCGTTCGGTTTCCGAGGAGGTAATCAAGAGCTATGACAAGTGCGTTTTCGTCGGCACAGACTACGAGGAAGCAGGCCACATTCAGGGAAAGATGATAGGCGAATATCTCGTCGCGAATTATGACAAGCTCGACATCAACGGCGACGGAAAAATCAGCTACGTTATGCTCAAGGGTCAGCAGGGCAACGCCGAAGCTGAGGCGAGGACGAGATATGCCGTCGAGGACTGCAACAAGGTGCTCGCCGCGGCAGGCAGACCTTCTATCGTATTCTACGACAAGAACAACAAAAGCGGATACCTCGTTGACCAGAACGGCACCTGGTCTAACGCGGCGGCGAACAACCATATGAGAACGGTGCTCTCGGGATACAGCGAGGCGGCAGGCAATATGGTAGAGCTGGTTATTGCAAACAACGACGAGATGGCGCTCGGTGCTCTCTCGGCACTCGAGGAAGCAGGCTACAACAAGTCGGGCAGAAAATATATACCCGTTTTCGGCGTTGATGCAACCGAGGGCGCAAGAGCGAAGATAAAATCCGGCGCTATGACGGGCACGGTAAAGCAGGACGGCGAGGCTATGGCGAAGAGCATTGCCGATATTGCCTCGAATATGCTGCTCGGCAGAGAGCCGCTCGACGGCATCTCTCCCTCTCTCAAGGTGAGCGAGGTGCGCGTGAATATCCCCTACTCCGTCTACACGGGCAGCGAGGAATAAATGAGTGCACCTCTTCTTGAAATGAAGGGTGTGTCGAAGACCTTCCCCGGGGTGCGCGCCCTCGACGGTGTTTCTCTTACCTTAAATGGCGGAAGCGTGCACGCGCTGATGGGAGAAAACGGAGCAGGAAAATCCACTCTGATGAAGTGCCTTTTCGGCGAGCACCGCCCCGACGGGGGAGAAATTCTCATAGACGGCAGACCTACGAGCTTCAAAAGCCCGTCCGAGGCGCTTCTCGGCGGTGTGGCTATGGTGCATCAGGAATTAAATCAGGCGGAAAAGCTCACCGTTTATGAGAATATGTTCCTCGGAAGGTTCCCTCGCGCACTCGGAAATCTCCCCTTCATAAGCAAAAACAAAATGCGCGAGAGGACCGCAGAGATATTTGAGGAGCTTGGAGTATCGACAAATCCCGATGCGAAAATAGAGGAGCTGTCGGTATCCGAGCGACAGATGGTGGAGATAGCGAGGGCGGTCTCCTACGGGGCAAGGATAATAGTCTTCGACGAGCCGACCTCCTCACTCACCGAGCGCGAGGCAGAAAAGCTCTTTAAAATTATCGACACTCTGAAGGGGCGCGGCTGCGGTATTATTTATATATCGCACAAGATGGCAGAGATACTGCAAATTGCCGACACGGTTACGGTTATGCGCGACGGACGGCTGATAACGACCGAGCCTGCCGTGGATATGAGCACCGACAAGATTATAAGGCTTATGGTCGGGCGCGAGCTGACGGCGAGATACCCCGAGAGAAAATCAAAGCCCTCGGAGCTTTTATTCCGTGCAGAGGAGCTTTACGGCGAGTATTCGCACCTCTCGGGGGCGAGCCTTACGCTAAGGCGCGGAGAAATACTCGGCATTGCCGGGCTCGAGGGCTCGGGGCGCACGGAGCTGCTCGAGGCTATCTTCGGGCTTTCCGCACTTCGCTCGGGCAGGCTTTTCCTCGGGGAGCGCGAGATACGGAACAGAAATCCGCGCGAGGCGGTCAAAAACGGCTTTGCCCTGCTTACAGAGGAGAGGCGCAGAGGCGGCATTTTCGGTATTCTCGACATTAAGGAGAATACGACGGTGGCAAGCCTGCGTCGGCTTTCGGTAGGTCCGTTCATTTCCGAGGGCAGGCGTTTACGAATGACAAAGGACAGCATAAAAAGGCTCGGCGTAAAGACGCCCTCGGAGAAAACGAAGATAAGAAATCTTTCGGGCGGAAACCAGCAAAAGGTTATTCTCGCAAGATGGCTGCTGACGCGCCCCGAGGTGCTCTTACTCGACGAGCCTACAAGAGGAATTGACGTCGGGGCAAAATACGAGATATATTCCCTGCTCGACGCGCTCGCCGCCGAGGGGCGCGGAATTATAGTGGTTTCCTCGGAGATGCCCGAGCTTATCGGAATTTCGGACAGGATTGCCGTTATGAGCGGCGGTCGGATTGCGGGCGAGGTTGACCCAAGGAGCACCACTCAGGAAAAAATAATGGAGCTGGCGGCAAAGCACCTCGAGTAAAGGCTTGCCGACGGTGGAAAGGTATATATGGGTAACGACGGAATTTTCGTCAAAATAAGCGGTCGGCTCAAGGAGCGGCTTGGCGGCTATAAAAATCGCCTCGACGGCTTTCTCGCAAAAGACGGGCGAGAAAAGGCAAGGACGGTCGGCTCTCTGCTTCTTGACAAGGCTATGCTTATCTCTCTTATTATAGCGATTATCGTTATAGCGATACTCCGCCCTCGCTTCGTCTCGGCGGCGTCGGTGGTAAACGTTATTTCGCTTACCGCCGCGAGGCTTCCGATTGCCCTCGGAATAGGCGGAGCCATCGTGCTTACGGGCACTGATATTTCCGCAGGCCGCGCGGTGGGTCTTACGGCTTGTATTGCCGCATCGCTTCTTCAGTCGTCTTCATACGGAGCGAAGATGTTTTCTGGGATCGGGGCTTTGCCGATATTCGTAGTTTTGCCTGCCGTTATAGCCGTGGGCGCGCTTATCGGTCTTATAAACGGCTTCTTCGTGGCTAAATTCAAGCTACACCCCTTTATAGTCACCCTATCGACGCAGCTGATTGTCTTCGGTGCGGTGCTGCTCTATCTTCAGATAGGCAACAACGGCGGTCAGACCCTTTCGGGGCTTGACGCGTCTTATCTTAATTTCGTTATCGGCCCGCTTTTCAGAATTGCAGGGATAGCGGTGCCGAGGTACGTGCTTTACGCAGTTATCGTTACCGCGCTCGTGTGGGTTATCTGGAACAAGACCGTTTTCGGAAGAAATATGTTCGCGGTCGGCTCAAACGAGGAAGCGGCGAGGGTTTCGGGAATAAACGTATTTATGACGGTTATACTCGTCTTTATGCTCGCAGGCGCGCTCTACGGAGTGACGGGATTTATCGAGGGTGCGAGAATAGGCTCTGCCGCCTCGTACACGGGACTCAATTACGAGAGCGACGCTATTGCCGCCTGCGTTATCGGTGGCGTTTCCTTTGTCGGCGGAACGGGAAAAATATCGGGAATTGTCGGGGGAGTTCTTCTTTTACAAATCATATTCGTAGGACTTACCTTCCTTTCGGTGGACCAGAATATGCTCTATATCATCAAGGGACTTATCATACTTCTTGCCTGTGCGCTCGATATGAGAAAGTATATAAAAAAACGCTGACGGCGGTCGGCGTACGGGATGGCGGCTCGGTTTTTTATGCCGAAGCCCCTCCCGTTTTTTTGATTTTTTCAAAAAAGCCCTTGACTTTTCGCTTTCTGGGTGTATAATTATTTATAATAAATTTTATTATATGGAGGCAACTGCCGTGATTAACGAAAAAATGAGAATGCTCGGAGCACACCGCTCCGTAATCAGAGAGCTTTTTGAATACGGAAAAAAGAGAAAGAGCGAGATAGGTGCGGATAAGGTTTTTGACTTTTCTCTCGGAAATCCGAGCGTGCCTGCACCCTCTATCGTAAACGAGGAGATTAAGAGGCTTATCGATACCGACAGCTCCCTCTCTCTGCACGGCTACACCTCTGCGCAGGGCGACCTCGGAGTAAGGACGGCTATTGCAAATTACATAAACGAGACCTATGGAGAGAGCGTTACGGCAGACTGCCTTTATATGACCGTCGGTGCGGCGGCGGCTCTTACCTCGGCTATCACGGCGCTCGTTTCTCCCGGCGAGGAGGTTATAGTTCCTGCGCCCTACTTCCCCGAATACAAGGTATTTATCGAAAGAGGCGGCGCGAAAATCCACGCGGTTCCTTCCGAAGAAGGCAGCTTTATGCTCGACCTTTCGGCAATCGAGGCGGCTATATCCGAGAAAACTGCGGCTATAATCATCAATTCTCCGAACAATCCCACGGGAGTTGTATACACCGAGGAAAACGTCAAGGCTCTTGCAGAGCTCCTTCGGAGAAAGTCCTCAGAGCTCGGAAGACCTATCTACCTTTTCTCGGACGAGCCCTACCGCGAGCTCGTTTTCGGCGGTCTTACCGTTCCCTATCTCACAAAGTACTACGACGACACCGTAGTTTGCTACTCTTACAGCAAATCCCTCTCGCTCCCCGGTGACAGAATAGGCTACGTTCTCGTTTCTCCGAGAATGACCGATTTCCTTTCGGTATATCAGGCGGTGTGCGGTGCGGCAAGAGCGCTCGGCTTCGTTTGCGCTCCGAGCCTTTTCCAGAAGATAATTCCTGCCTGCCTTGGCACTACCGCGGACGTCTGCATCTATGACAGAAACAGAAGGCTGCTTCTCGAGAGCCTCTCGGGCTACGGCTTCACTCTCGTTCCGCCCGCCGGCGCGTTCTATCTTTTCATCAAGGCTCCCACGGGTGATGCCGGCGAGTTCTGCGAGAGAGCTAAGAAATTCGAGATACTTATAGTACCGAGCGACGATTTCGGTGCGCCCGGCTACGCAAGACTCGCATACTGCGTTAAGACAGAGGAAATAGAGGCGGCACTTCCTGCATTCTCTGCCCTCGCGGATTCCTATAAGAAAGACGGTATACTCTGATGACTAAGGAAACAGGTCTCGAGAAGGCAAGACTCGAGATAAACGAAATAGACAAGGAAATGGCAGAGCTTTTCGTCAGGAGAATGCGTGCGGCAGAGGAAATTCTCGCATATAAGAAGGAAAGAGGACTTTCC
>JAZOMD010000100.1:0-2687 GCA_045653745.1 Eubacteriales bacterium
TACCCACTCTGATGGAGCCCGACTATATGACCGAGAGCTATCTTGACGAGTACGAGTTCGCTATCGAAAAGGCGAGGGAATACGGCATGGAGTGCTGGCTCTACGACGAGGGCGGCTGGCCCTCGGGCGGTGCGTGCGGCAGGGTTATGACCGAGCACCCCGAGTACGGAAGAAGAACTCTTGAGGTACGAAAGATAGCCTTCAAGGCAGGCGAGGCATTCAGGCTTTCTGACAGTGACGCGGCGGCAGCCTTTCTCGACGGAAGAATGCTTAAAGAGGGCGAGATTTTCTCCTCCGACTCAGAAGTAGACGAGTACTACTCGAGATGCTACGCGTGGGAGACTCCCGGCATTCCCGACTTTCCCGACCTGACGAGGGGCGAGGCGACCGACGAGTTTATCCGCCTCACGCACGAGAAGTATAAAAAGCGCCTCGGCGAGCATTTCGGCACTACTATGACTATGGTATTTACCGACGAGTGCGAGGGTCCTATTCTCCCCTTCCGCCGCGAGCTTATCGCCGAGTACGAGGCAAAATACGGCGAGTCTATACTTCCCTATCTCCCTGCGCTTTACGACGTATCGAAGCGCGATGAGGATAGCATTATCAGAGTGCGCCGCTGGTACGATATGTGCAGCCACGCCTTCTGCGATAACTTCCTTCTTAAATGCAAGAAGTGGTCGAACGAGAACCGAATGAAGTTCACAGGTCACCTCAACCTAGACGACGTGCCGCTCGGCTGTATGCGCGGAAAAACCTACCACCATATGCGTGCGCTCCGCTGTATGGACGTGCCGGGCATTGACGTTATCTGGAGACAGATTTTCCCCGGCGAGCCCTATAAGCTCTCCGACCCCACGGGCAGGCTTACCGAGCTCGACCACGAGATACGCGCGGAGAACCGCTTCTTCCCGAGATACGCCTCCTCTGCGGCGGCGCAGGTCGGAAGCAGGTTCGCTATGACAGAGACCTTTGGCGTTTACGGCAGCGGCATGACCTACGACCAGATGCGCTTCGTCGTAGGATTTCAGGCGGTGCGCGGAGTTGCGCTTATCAATCCGCTGATGGTTGCATACCACCGCCACGGATTTTTGATGACGGGCGAGCTCCCTGCCTTTGCCGAGTATCACGCGTGTAGCGCCGACCTCGGAGTGTTCAACAAGTATATGGAGCGTCTTTCCTATATTTCGACTATCGGAAATAGAGTGTGCGACACCGCGCTCTACTACCCCGTCTCTGATTTCTGGGGCGGTGTTCGTGCGGCAGAGCTTGCAGACGAGTTTGACGCGCTCGGCAGAGCTCTCGAGGCGAAGGCTATCGACTTTGACATACTCGACGACGACGTTATCGCGGCGTCCGACGCTATCGACGACGGCTTAATCCGTATGGGTATTGCCTCTTACCGCAGGGTAGTTATTCCGAAATCTGCGTTTATTCCCGAGGAAACGAAGGCGCTTCTCGACCGCTTCGTCAAGGGCGGCGGCGAGGTTTACTATTCTGCCGACGGCGTCGAGCCCGAGGTGAAAATCCTTGCAGGGCTCGGCAAGACGAGGGCTATGAAGCGTCTGCTTGAGAACGGCGAGCTTATCCTTCTTTTCAACGAGGACACCGAGAAAAAGGAAATCAAGGTAGCCGTCGAGGGCGACAAGGCTTACCGTATAGACATCGATAACGGCAGAATTTTCTCACTTAAGTTTACAAACGGGCAGATTTCCGTAGCCCTCGGCAGCGGAGAGACCTCTGCTATTCTTCTTACAAATGAGGAAATAGAGTGCGAGGCACCCTTCGAGGAAAAATCTGCGAGCGAGCTTTCGGCCTTCACCTTCCGCCGCACGAATGCGTTTATTATAGGCGAAAAGGATTTTGAAACTCCCGACATAAAAGAAGAAGCTAAGCCTATCGAGCTTGGCGATTGGAGCGAGAGAGTCGGCAAGGAATTCTCGGGCAGCGGAATATACGAAACGAGCTTTAAAAAGCCTCGCGCTCCTGCGCTTCTCGACCTCGGCGAGGTTAAATATACCGCAGAGGTATTCCTTAACGGAAAATCTCTTGGAGTTAAGGTTATGCCGCCTTACAGATACGAGCTCCCCGAGGGTCTTCTCGAGGACGAGAACAGGCTCGAAATCCGAGTATCGAACACCCCCGCAAACCAGTATCAGTTCACCAAATCCTTTGACAAGTGGGGCTCGTGGCAGCTCACGCCCTACCACCAAAGAGAGCTACTCTTTGACAGAGACAGTCTTGCGAGCGGTCTCTTTGGCCCTGTGAGAATTCTGATTTAGGAGCAAGGTAAAAAAATGTTATTAAACGCAAAAATAGTATCCTCGCTTGAAAAGATACTGCCAAATACACACACGGAGGACTACCCGAGCCTTACGAGAATGAGCGCGCTCCTCGGCGAGAGATTTTCCCTTCAGGTTATCTTCGAGAATGCGCCGGGCGACAGGACGAGAACGCTCGTAACCCCTAAGCTCGGCGGGGAGCTCGCAAAATACGCCACGGTCAGGCGAGTTCTCGGAGTTCCCGTCGTAATGCCCGTAGCAGGCAAGGGCGACGGCTATTATCTTGACAGTAATGCAGGGATTTACCCCGATATTCTTCTGCCTCTTTCCTACGGTGGAAGCGTGCGTACGAACGTGGGTATCATCGGAAATCTGTGGATAGATATTGAGCTGCCGAGCTCGGGC
>JAZOMD010000101.1:0-2041 GCA_045653745.1 Eubacteriales bacterium
TTATTGGGTTCTAAAAAATTACTTTGTGCTTAAAACCTTTTCAACAATACGCTGACAGTTATTTTTATCGTTGTATGCGAAGAAATTGTCTATTCTTTCGCGGTACTTATCCTTGAGAGCGCAATCCGACCTTACGTAGTCCATAAGTGCGTTTACCGTGCTCTCATAGTCGAAAAGCACGTCTCCAAAGCCATCTTTTTCGTAATCGAAATAGCTGGGAGTATAGGTGTGGAGGCCGGAGAAGAATTCTTCCTTGTCAAATTGCGCGTAAAGTATGGGCTTGCGCAGATATGAAAAGTCGAATACGGTGGAGGAGTAATCGGTAATCATTAATGCGCTTTGTGCAAAAACCGTTCTGTAATCCGTTCCTTCCGGAAATACCGCGAAGCCCTCTACGTCATCGAAATGCTTGAGGTAAGAGGACATACGGAAATGCGGCTTCATAACAAGCTCGTATCCGTACTCGGCAAGAACGCCGTGAAGCCTTTCGTCCGAGAACAACCTCTTGTAGAACGCAAAGTAATTTGAGGAAAGGAACTTTTTGTCATCGGGAACAGTACCGTTTCCCGAAAGAAGATACGCGCGCCAGGTAGGTACTACCGAAATTATTTTTTTCTTCGCATCGTAAAGTCTGTCAAAGCGCGGCATACCGGTAAGCCACACCTGCGACTCGTTATAGCCGTAATTTCCTTCGATTATAGATTCCCTCTCTCTTGACGATGAGGTGATGAATCCGGCAGCGTTGATAGTGTATTTATTGAACCATCGGCTCACGTCATCTTTTGTTACACCGTGCTGGAGGAAAATGTGCTTTTTCTCGGAAATATAGCTGCGATAAGGTGCAGAGAATGCCGCAAAGGGTAAAATAAGCGGGTCATCGGTGTGAGAGAGGAAAATCGCGTCGGACAAAAGATATTTCATCTTGTGCTTTCGCGAGCCGAGAGGCAGCACGTTTCCTATTTTGCTAAGGCGTTCAAAATCGGGGCTGCCAGCATCTAAAACAAAGTACACCTTGGCGTTCTTTGGCTTGTTCTTGGACAGATACTCGAAGAGAGCTTCACCGTTATCGTCTGCGACGGATTCTCTGTCGGAGATTAGCCATATTTTATTCTTTTTGAACAGCCTTTCAATTTTTGCAAGAAGGAGGGCGACAAAAGCTTTTTTGTCGCTTTTTTTCTTTGACTTAAACAATTCCTTCAAGAAAGCTCGTCCGTATGCCCGACGCTTTGAGGCAGAGCACTTGGTTAGCGTGAAGGTGTAGTTATTCAACGTGATAACGTAGCCGTCTTTAGCGTAGTACTCGTTCTTATATTTCTTGGAGAGCGGAGCAAATCTACCGAAGCGTATATCCTTTTTGACAATCTTATTGCCGTTGTGGAGACAAACGAGGTTTATTCTTGCAGCTTTTATATCGGTAATATCGATTTTACCGACGAAAGGAAAGGCGGGGAAAAGAACCTCGTCAAGAGCTTTAAAGGATACGTCGAGGCCTTTTACCGGCATACACGGTACCCTGTGCGGGGTCTTGCTTCCGTCCTCGTATATTTCAAGGAAAATTTCCAGCTCGTCCTGCTCGGAGTAGCCAAGCAGCGTGGTGTATCCCTCGACAAGCAAATTGCCGTCCTCTATTTTAACTGCAGTGATTAACGTGTAGCATGATGAAAGCCAGCAGAACTTCGTGTTTTCAAATCGAAGCATTACGTCATCGGGATAAACGCATATGTCTGCGGGTTTGCCGTACTTTTTTGTTAAAATGAAGTTCTTGTGCTCGTTCCATATGTTCTTTTGCTCGAGTATTATTTTGTCATCAAAGTGCTTCACTACGTCAAAGAGCCTTTGCTTGTATTCCTCGTAGAGCTCGTCGCCTAATACGGAACGGGCGGTGATTTCGTAATTTCCGAGGAATCGCCACTGAAGATCGCACAGCAGTATGTTCTGGAAATAATACGGTATATATCCCCATTTTTCTTTGCAGAAATTAATACCCCATTCGGTAAGATGCTCGAAGTAATCAAAGTACCAGCCGAGCTTCTTTTTTGAG
>JAZOMD010000102.1:0-4496 GCA_045653745.1 Eubacteriales bacterium
GTTGCCGAAAAGGAGCAATCGCTATGAGCTTCGATATAGCAAAGGTGGACGTCAATTTTGCCGTTGACGTTTCTATTGATAAAAAGGGGCTTGTCTTCTATTCCCCCGACTCCGCGCCCTTTCGCCTCTACGGCGTTAAGAGAGAGGGCGACAGATACTGGCGCCTTCCGAGCGAGGTTGCAAAGAGCGTGAGCGACGGCGTTCACACTCTCGGCTCGCATACCGCAGGCGGCAGAGTTCGCTTTATAAGTAACACGGGGCGCGTTGCCGTTTCCGTGCAGCTCACTTCCTCGGGCCATATGCCCCATATGCCTATGACGGGCTCGTCGGGCGTCGATATCTACGTGAACGGCCGTTACGATTATACAGCAAAGCCCCCCGTGCTGATGGAAAATTGCGCCTACGAGCAGTTTCTGTATAGCGACAATAACGAGGACTTTAACCTCTTTGAAATCAATCTTCCGCTCTACAACGGAGTGAAGAACATCTACATAGGTCTTGACGACTGGGCAGAGGTGAAGCCCGCCCCCGACTACGCGATAGAGAAGCCGATAGTATTCTACGGCTCGTCCATAACTCAGGGCGGTTGCGCCTCGCGCCCCGGTAATTCCCATGAGGCGATGATTTCCCGTGCAATCAATGCAAACTATATAAACCTCGGCTTCTCTGGCAACGCAAAGGCAGAGGAGAATATGGCGGAGTACGTGGCAGGACTTGATATGAGCCTTTTCGTCTACGTCTACGACCACAACGCACACAGTCTTGAGTACCTTGAGGAAACACACCACAGAATGTATAAGACGGTGAGAGAGAAAAATCCCGACCTTCCGATAATTATGGTCACGGCACCGAAGGATAGGCTAAACGGACTCTTCACCGAGCGCAGACAAATCATAATGCAGAGCTATCTTGACGCGAGGGCGGCAGGAGATAATAAGGTCTTTTTCGTCGACGGCTCGAGCCTTTTTGACGAGGTGGGTGACTCTGCAACCGTCGATGGAACGCACCCGAATGACCTCGGATTTTTCTGTATGGCGCGCGGAATTCTGCGTGCTATAAAGCAGGCTCTCGTCTGACAGTTGAGACTAACACGGCCCCAAAATATAATAAAACAAAGAAATGCGCACATAACGGTGCACCCAGAAAGGTAAAAATGAAAGTGATTAACGATATCAGCAAAATTGATAAAAATTTTCTTGTAGACCTCGAGATAGATAAGACGGGCTATAAGTTTTACTCCCCCGCGGAAGCCCCCTTCAGAATGTACGGGGTGAAAAGATACGGCGACAGATTTTACCGCCTTCCGCCCGAGGTGGCAGAGAAGACGAGCGAGGGCGTGTTCACTCTCGCAAAGCATACCTCAGGCGGTAGAGTCCGCTTTATGACTGATAGTATGAGAATTGCCATAAAGGCAAAGCTCATAGCGAGCGGCAGTAGCGCCCGTATGGGAACGATGGGCACGTCGGGATTTGATTTGTATTCCGGAACCGAGTGCTGCGGCAGCTTCGTTCCTCCGCACGTAATGCCAAACGAGGCTTACGAGTCGCGTATGACTCTCGAATCGAAGGAAATGCGCCTTATAACCATAAATATGCCGATTTATTGCGGAGTGCACGAGTTTTATATAGGTCTTGACGAGGACGCCGAAATCCTTGAAGCGCCCGATTATACCTACGAAAAGCCGATAGTCTATTACGGCTCGTCGATAACCCAGGGCGGCTGTGCCTCGCGTCCCGGCACTATATATCAGAACTGGATTTCAAGGGCGCTTGACGCAAACTATATAAATCTCGGCTTCTCGGGTAATGCGAAGGCAGAGGAGGCGATAGCCGAATATATCGCAGGGCTTGATATGTCGGTCTTCGTTTACGACTACGACCACAACGCACCCGATACAGAATACCTTATCAAAACGCACGAGCGTATGTTTAAAACCATAAGGGAGGCTCACCCCGACCTTCCTATCCTGATGATGTCCGCTCCTATTGCGAAGTCGCCGAGAAGGGCTCCCGACGACCCGATGTTTATCCGTCGCGACGTTGTAAAGGCGACCTACGAGAGAGCCGTTGCGGCAGGCGATAAGAACGTATACTTCATACCCGGTGACGAGCTATGCTCTGAGGTAGGAAACGAGTTTACCTGCGACCATACGCACCCCACCGACCTCGGCTTCTATCTGATGGCAGGGAAAATCTCTCCGGTGCTGAAAAGAATACTCGAAAAGAGCCACAAAATATAACAAAACAAAGGAATTGTACTAAGATGAGCGCAAAAAATACGAAAGCTGTTCCGCTTGATAAAAATATGCTCCCCTCGGCTATCGACAGAGAAGGACTAGTGTATTACGACGCAGAGAGCGAGCCCTTCAGAATTTACGGTGTCTGGCGCCAGAACGGTGCGTTCGCCAGAATCCCGAGCAAGGTCTGCGCGGTGTTCGATAAGACGCTTGCGCCCGAGGACAGAGAGAAGGACGAGCACCGCAGCTCTACCGCAGGCGGAAGAATCCGCTTCGTTACCGATAGCCCCTACGTTGCGGTGAAAGTTCTTCTTGAGGGCGTTTATATGTACTTCACGATGTCGATTACCGGCACCTGCGGTCTCGACCTTTACGCAGATAACGAGTTCGTCGGCTCCTACCGCCCCTCTATAAATCAAGAGGACGGATACTTCGAGGCTCTTGTGGGTATAGGCGGAAGAAAGAAGAGGGTTATCACGATAAACCTTCCTCTTTACTGTCAGGTAGAGAAGATATACGTCGGTCTTGACGAGAACGCCACGCTTGAACGCGCGCCCGATTATAAGTACGAAAAGCCCGTTGTCTTCTACGGCTCGTCTATAACCCACGGTGCTTGCGCCTCGCGCCCCGGTATGAATTATCCTGCGCAGATAGGAAGGCTTCTCGATACCAACCACCACAACCTCGGATTTGGCGGCTGTGCAAAGGCAGAGCCCGAGATTGCAGAGTATATAGCAGGGCTTGATATGTCGGTTTTCGTCTACGACTACGACCATAACGCACCCGATGCGCAGTACCTTAAAGAAACGCACGAGCGTATGTTCAAGACAGTAAGAGAGAAGAACCCCGACCTGCCGATAGTTATGATAAGCGCGCCCTACCCGAAGCCCGATTCTCATTGGATAGAGCGCAGAGAGATAATCCGCGAAACCTACGAGAAGGCGCTTAGGGCAGGCGATAAGCACGTTTATTTTATTTCGGGAACGACGCTCTTCCCCGAGCTCGGCGCAGACTTCACCCCCGACGGAACTCACCCCTCCGACCTCGGATATTACTATATGGCGAGAAGGATAGCTCCCGTGATTTCCAAAATTTTAGACGGAGCCGAAAGCTTCTCCTGGCAGGCGCCCGAGTTCTGAAATCGGCCTAAAAGTCTAAAAAACGCAAACAAAACATAGCAAAACCGTGTCAAATCCGCAGATTTGACACGGTTTTTTATTAGAATTAAAATTAAATTCTGAAGGTGATATCTCCGTAGGTGGGCATCGGCCACGCCTCGCGCGAGCAGAGAAGCTCCATAGAGTCTACGCACTTGCGCAGCGCGTCCATCTTGGGGATAACGTTCGTCTTATAGTAGAACGCCGCTTCCTCGTCGGACGCCTTTGTGATAGCCGTTTTCTCGACTCTTGCCAGAGCCCCGTGTGCCTCGTAGGTCTTCGCGATAAGCTCAGAGAGCTTTTCTATGATGTCACACTCTGCACTGACGGGTATGCTCTTGGATACCGCAAGGCGCGCGTTCACACTTTCGGAAAGCTCGCCGACGTACTTCGAAACCGCAGGGAGTATATCGCGGATAGTCATCTCGAGCATAGTTCTTGCCTCGATGTTCTTTATCTTGCGATAGCTCTCGAAGAATATCTCGCGCCTTGAGCGCATCTCGGTCTCGCTCATAACGCCGAACTTTCCGAAAAGATTTATGTTCTTCTCGTCGGTGAAATGTGCGTACGCCTCGGGAGAGGTCTTGAAGTTGGAGAGGCCGCGCCTTTCTGCCTCGCGCTCCCACTCCTCGGAATAGGAGTTGCCCGAGAAAAGTATTCTCTCGTGCTTACGGAAGGTCTCTGCGATAAGTGCGCTGACTGCCGCATCAAAGTCGGCAGCGCCCTCAAGCCTGTCTGCAAATTCGGAGAGCGACTCTGCAACCGCGGTGTTAAGCACGATGTTGGAAAGTGCAATATTCTGCGACGAGCCTACCATTCTGAACTCGAACTTGTTACCCGTAAAGGCGAAGGGCGAGGTTCTGTTTCTGTCGGTTGTGTCGCGTCTTATCGCGGGCACGGAGGGAACTCCGAGCGACATATATTTGGTGTCGTGCCTTGAATATTTTGAGCCCTCTATAATCGAATGAACGAGTCCTTCGAGCTCCTCGCCAAGGAAGATGGAGATTATCGCAGGGGGTGCCTCGTGGCCGCCGAGACGGCAGTCGTTGCCTGCGGTAGCCGCAGAAATACGGAGCAGGTCCTGATACTCGTCAACCGCGCGT
>JAZOMD010000103.1:0-2787 GCA_045653745.1 Eubacteriales bacterium
CGTCCTCGGCTTCGCCGTAGTCCTTCTTATAAAGGAGCTCCTTCGCGCCCCCCTCGAGTTTGTCTTCGGCAATATCTACCTCGCAAGGGCTATCCGTTACTTCCTCATCGTCGCCTTTGCAGGTGCGGTGTGGCCGCTTACTTTCGGTTGGTTTTCGCGCCTGCGAATTCCTTTTTTCGAGAGGAAGAAGTAAATATAGTATAATAATAGAAATGACGGAGATGCTGAACGCTCTCCGTCATTTTTTCTGCCCCGGTGAAAGGTTAATTTGTCTCTGTAACTAAAATGATTTTTTTGCCTATTTTTTCTGCATAATTTATAGTGTATTTCGTTCCCCTTGAGTGGCCGTCCCATACTATCAACGCCATATCGCAAAGCTCTACCATTTTCTCGTTTCGCTTAAGGGGCGCACCTCTGCCGTAAAGATTATATTCCGGGCGTAAAATCAATTTTGATAAATGCTTTTTGTCGGCGTATTTTTCTGCAAGCGTATCTATCCCTGCCGCTCCGCCCGTAATTATCATCGTAGTATCGGCAGGAACGTGCTTTTCCAAATCATAATCTTTGATACTTCTGGAGCCTACAACAAGTAATTTCATACTTACGACCATTCCTTTCGTGTCAGGGGCTTGAAAATTTATTTTCGAACTTATCTTCGCAACATTAGAGCGAACCTTATAAAATAAATAAGGTTTACTATATTATATCATATAACAATTAAAATGTAAATAAGGTAAAATATTTTTGTCAAATATTTTTGTGTATGTGATATAAGTATAGCGAGGGCGAAATGATAGAAAGTCAATATAAAATGAATTTGATAAAAATAGGCTTAAAAATTGCCTATTACAGAAAGCTTGGTGGAATGACGCAAGAGGAGCTTGCAGAGGCTTGCGACCTGTCCTCGGGCTACGTTTCACAGCTTGAAGCGCCTAATTGCTTTTTCTGTCCTTCGCTGAAAACCTTGTTTAGAATCGCGGAGGTTTTGGGAACGACGGTTTCAAAGCTTACGGACATAGAGGATTAACGCTTTCTCGTTTCATATAATTAAAAGGCGCCTGCGGATTCCTTTCTTTGAGAAAAAGAAGCAGTAACGCGAGGTCGCGCTCATTATACGGTGATTATAACAAAAAAGCGGAAGGCTTGTCCTTCCGCTTTTTTTATTGCTTTGAAAATTAAACAACCTCAAATATCCTTTTGATAACGGCTTCGGCGAGGATTTTCGAGCCCTCTTCGCCAAAGTGGACGAAGTCGGAGCGCTTCGAGTCGTCAAAGCTCTCGGTTATAGTATAGAGGTCGTTGAACTCTACGCCCAGGGGCGCGAGCACCTCAATCGCCTTTTCGTTGTAGCGCGCGATGTCGCTGTTTCGACGCATGAAATTCTCGCTTGCCCATTCCTCTTTAACCGTGGTCGAGAGGGCGAAAATAATCTTCGCCTTGGGGAAAAGGAGCTTAATGCGCTTATGAAGCCTCACGAGTGTCGAGCCGTAAAATTCGATTTCGGTGAACGGCTCGTCTCCGAGCAGACGAAGCACGTCCCAAAGACCGTTGTTCCAGTGCACGACGTCGATTTCCTCGGCAGGCACACCGCCCTTTTCAACCCACTCGTGAAGGTACCTTTGCGTGTGCTGTGCAAAAGCCGCGTTTTCGTTCGGTGCGTAAACCTCAGCCTTGCCCTCGAGCCACTCTTTTACGTAAACGCCGTAGCCCGGGCTACCCGTAGCACCGAAGCGGATAGAGTCGCCGATAAGATAAATTTTAGTCATTTCAATCTCCTCGTTTCTTGTTTTCAGGGATATTATATCACGGGCAAATCGAAATTGTAAGCGGATTTTCGCTTTTTCTCTGCGGTTTGCCATACATTTTTTCTATAAGTGCTGTTTTTAGGGCTTATTCTGCCTCAAATGTAATCTTTACTTTGCAATCCTTACCAAAATCCGAGAGTGCCTCGTTCACCTTTGCCTCGATTTCGCCCTGCCTTTCGTAGAGCTCGTAGGGGGTCGGAAGGTCGAAGAAGACGGTGGTTTTGCCATCACAGGAGACGGTGCGCAGGTCGTGCAGGGAGAGGCGAGGGTCTATCTCCGAGAGCGCTTTTCTGACCGCCTCGCGCTTTTCTTCGAGCTCGGGGCTATCGGTTATAACGGGGTCGTAATGCACGGTGAGGTTGATTCCGTACTCGGTGAGACTCCTCTCCATCTCGTCTATAAGCTCGTGCACCGCGAGGGGGTCGAGGCTCTTGTCGATTTCAAGGTGGATAGAGCAATAAGAGACGCCGGGTCCGTAATCGTGCACGAGCAGGTCGTGGTATCCGAGGACGACGGGCGATTTCTCCGCGAGGGCGGTTATTCTTTTTCGCACCTCGCCGTCAGGCCTTCTGCCGATAAGGGGTGAGACGGTCTCCGAGGTGAGGCGCACTCCCGAGTAGATTATAAAGAGCGCAACGAGAATTCCCGTGTATCCGTCGGCGCGAAAGCCTGTGTAATGCTCGACGATAGCAGAGACGAGAACGAGCGTCGTAATAATGGCGTCGTTTCTTGCGTCCGCTGCCGCGGCGTAGAGCGTCTTCGAGCCGGTTTTTCTCGACGCACCGAGATTGTATAAATAGAGAAGGAGCTTCGCGAGCGCAGATGCTCCGAGGATTACTGCGGTGAGTGCGGTGAGGGTTATCCCTTGGGGGAAGATAAGCTTTTCCACCGAGCTTTTTCCAAGCTCAAAGCCAACCACCACCACGAGCATCGCCACCACGAGCCCTGCGATATACTCGTACCGCGCGTGCCCGAAGGGGTG
>JAZOMD010000104.1:0-18635 GCA_045653745.1 Eubacteriales bacterium
AAAAAACGAGCTCGGATTTAACGTTGTAAAATTTAGACTTCAATGGAACTGGATAGAGAGAAAAAGAGGTGAGCTCTATCTCGATGAGGTCGAAGAGATGTTCAAGCTTACCGACGAGCTCGGGCTCGGAGTAATCGCAGAGATAAACCTTGAGACTGCGCCCTACTGGCTTGAGGAGAAGCGCCCCGAGTCGAGATACGTAAACGCTCGCGGTGATGCTATGGAGCTCGGTCCGTACGATGCTACTCAAGGGGGCGGCTATCCCGGTCTTTGCTTCCACCACGAGAGCGTGCGTGTCGAGGCGGCACGCTTTCTGCGCCTGCTTATAAACGCTATCAAGCATCATTCCTCTCTCCTTGCATACGATTGCTGGAACGAGCCTCATCTTGAGCCTGCTTGGCAGACTAATTACTGGGGCGATAACGGTGACAAGCTCTACTGCTATTGTGAGGCGAGCATTGAGCGTTTTCGCGAGTGGCTCGAGGAGAAATACGTTGATATCGATACCCTCAACGGGAAGTGGACGAGGGCATATAACTCTTTCTCGCAGCTCACGCCGCCGCGCAGACACGGAAATTATGCCGACTGGCTCGACTGGATGCGCTTCTGGTTTGACGAGCTCGGCGACTTTATGCGCTTCAGATACGAGGTAATCAAGGAGGCGGACCCGTCGAGAATGGTGCACAGCCACTCCGGTGCCGTTCCGCCCTTCCTTCCGAGAGCAACCGCCTTTATACACAACTGGAAGCTTGCAAATGAAGTCGATGCTTGGGGTACTTCCTTCGCGCCTAAGGCTCCCGACTGGAGGCTCGCGGATATGTCGGGCGTCCTCGACGCCACTCGCTCTGCGGCAGGGAATAAGCCTTGGTGGGTAGCGGAGATGTCCGGAGGCTGTCTCTACTCGCGCGGCTTCATACACAAAATGCCGTACACTCGTCCGAAGGACGTGCGTGCGTGGAACTGGATTTCCGCCGTCAGCGGTGCAAAGGGAATCTGCTATTGGTGCTATCTTACCGAAACCACGGGTCCCGAGGCTGGCGGATTCGGACTTATCCCACTTAACGGCGAGTTAACTGCACGTGCCAAAGAGGCAGGAAGGCAGGCAAAGCTCTTAAACGACGTTCTGCCCGTTATCCGCGATTATTCACCGAAGCCCGAGGTTGCAGTGCTTTACGACCCCGATAACTCGAGCTTGCTCTTTGCTATGGAGAATACCGACGAGCTTTACAGCCGTTCACACTCGGGCTACACTCACGCAATCTTTGAGTGTGACGTGTGCGCGCATTACGTGACCTACGATACTATTGACGAGCTTTGCGAAAAGGTTCTTATAGTTCCTATGTGCCTTACGATAAACGAGACGGTGGCGAAAAAAATCCGCGCCTCCGTAGAGCGCGGCGGCGTGCTCATATGCGACGCCAAGATGGGCCTCTTTAACGAAAACGGCTATCTGCAGCCTACTATTCCTTCCTTCGGTCTCTCCGAGGCGGCAGGTCTCTCGGAAGGGGAGAGCTACTGCTCCGACAAAACCTTCAAGCCGAGCTTCAACGACGCTTGGCCCGACGAGATTTACAACGGCCCCACTCTCAAAATAGAAAAGCCCGTAAGCGCTAATATAGAAACCGCAGAATATCTCTCGCCTCTCGGCCTCGACGGTGCAGAGTCTATCGGGAGCTGGGGGGATATTTCTGTTGCGGCTCATAACTTTTACGGCAGGGGCGAGGTGTGGTACTTCGGCACCTACGTCGGTCTTTCGATAAGCAGAGGAGATAATGAAGCACTTCGTCTTGTGAAGAGCATTATCAAAAAATACGTTTCTCCGAGCGTAAAGGCGGATACCTTGCGCCCAAGACTCATAGAGGGTGACGGCAGAAAAATACTCTGCGTATTCAACGACGACCCGTACGCCGTACACGAGGATAGCGTGACTCTTTCCTTTGATGCAAAGAAGGCTGTCTCGCTCTTTGACGGAAGCGAAATAACGGTTGTGGACGGAAAAATCAAGCTCGCGGTTGATGCAGACGACGTCGCGGTCTTTGAACTGTTTTGACAAGATGAATTCGACTAAATGACAATCTTTGTTGTCAAAATTTGCTTATTTTGATATAAAAACGTCTGATGTGCAAAAAATATAACGAGCAATTTTGATGCAAGCATTGCTGTTGTGGTTGCGTTTTTGCCGCCTGAATTGGAAATATACAGGCGCGTCGCGGCGTTAATGTGTGATTAAAATAATAAAATATGCCGAAAGGTATTGAAATTCTCTTATATATATGGTAAAATAATATATTGTTAGTACAAAATCATTTTGGAGAAAGATGATGAAAAGAGAACTTATAAGAAGAATTTATGAAAGCACCGCGGAGTACGCGGACAAGACCGTGACTCTCGGCGGTTGGGTAAGGAACCTTCGCGATTCGAAGGCGTTTGGCTTTATAGACCTTAACGACGGCTCTTACTTCAAGAGCATACAGGTAGTTTTCGAGAGAGAGAAGATAGATAATTACGATGAAATCGCTTCTATGAACGTTGGTGCGGCTCTCGTAGTTACGGGCGTTGTTGTCCTCACTCCCGAGGCAAAGCAGCCCTTCGAGCTCAAGGCGACGAAGATAGAGGTAGAGGGCACTTCCACCCCCGATTATCCTCTCCAGCCCAAGCGCCACACTCCCGAGTTCCTTCGCGAGCAGGCCTATCTCCGTCCGAGAACCAACCTTTTCTCGGCAGTGTTCAGAGTAAGAAGTGAGGCGGCTTACGCTATTCACTCCTTCTTCAACAGCCGCGGTTTCGTTTACGTTCACACCCCCCTTATCACAGCGTCCGACTGTGAGGGTGCAGGCGAAATGTTCAAAGTAACCACCCTCGATATGGAGAATCTGCCTAAGAACGAGGACGGCTCGATAGATTATTCGAAGGACTTCTTCGGCAAGAGTGCAAACCTCACCGTTTCGGGTCAGCTCGAGGGCGAGACCTTCGCTATGGCGTTCGGAAATATCTACACCTTCGGTCCTACCTTCCGCGCGGAGAATTCCAACACCGCACGCCACGCGGCAGAGTTCTGGATGATAGAGCCCGAGATTGCATTTGCAGACCTTGACGATAATATGCAGCTTGCGTGGGATATGATAAAGTATATCATAAATCACGTTATGGATAAGTGCGCTCCCGAGCTTGCGTTCTTTAACCAGTTCGTGGACAAGACCCTTCTTGAGAGACTTACCGCGCTTCGCGACGCCGATTATGCAAAGGTTACCTACACCGAGGCTATCGACGTTCTTCTGAAGTCTGGCGCAGACTTTAAGTACCCCGTTTACTGGGGCGTGGACCTTCAGACCGAGCACGAGAGATACCTCACCGAAAAGGTTTACAAGAAGCCTATATTCCTCGTAGACTATCCTAAGGACATCAAGGCGTTCTACATGCGCCTTAACGACGACGGCAAGACTGTTGCGGCTATGGACCTTCTCGTTCCCGGTGTCGGCGAGATTATCGGCGGCTCGCAGCGTGAGGAGAGAATGGACGTTCTCACCGCGCGTATGGCAGAGCTCGGCCTCAAGGAAGAGGACTACTGGTGGTACCTCAACCTTCGTAAGTACGGCGGCACTAAGCACGCAGGCTACGGTCTCGGCTTTGAGCGTATTCTTATGTACCTCACGGGCGTGTCCAACATCCGCGACGTTCTCCCCTATCCGAGAACTGTCGGCAACGCAGAGTATTGATGCTGCTCAAATAAAATCAAAGCACCCCAAATTTGGGGTACTTTTTTTGCTAATTGTGTAAGTGATTATTTGCATTTATCAACCCTTTTTACCGAAAGAGCACCGTTTTCTACGGTGAAGCCTATCTCGAATTTTCCAAACGACATTCCGTATTCTCTCTCGGGGTCGTCCTGGTACGAGGGGCGAGGGTCGTTTGCAAGAAGTGCTATGAGGCCTTCTCTTTTTTCTTCTTCTATCTTCGAGAGAAGCTCCTCGGGGAAGTCCACCGAGAGCGCGTAGTCGCGCACCGGGTCGGCGAAGCCGCCCACCGCCTCGGGGTGGCTGTCGGTAAATGCAAGATAGGGCTTAATATCGTATATCGGAGTGCCGTCGAGAAGATCTGCTCCTTCGACTAAGAGGACGTCTCCCTCGATTTCCGTGTGCTCGACGGAAAGCAGCCTCACCGAGGAAAGTCCTATGGGATTTGGGCGAAAGGGAGAACGCGTTGCAAAAACGCCCATACGGCGGTTTCCGCCGAGCCTCGGTGGTCTGACTGTAGCCGACCAGCCATCTCGCTTAGCCTCGGAAAATTCCCAGATAAGCCACAGGTGCGAATACCCCTCTATGCCGCGCAGCGCCTCGGGCACTCTGTACTCGGGCTCGAATACTATCCGCGACACCAGCCCCGTGGCAATTCCGCTCTGCCTCGGTATGCCGAATTTTCCCTTGAAATCGTTTTTTATTCTCGCAATAACCTTCATAGGCGTCTCCTCTGAAATGCTTACACCGATATTTTACCATAACTTCCCGAAAAAATCAAGTCGCCTATCTTGATTTGAAAAATTCTATTATCTGTTGCATTTTGCGCGCGTATGTGTTAAAATATATAAGATATCACGTAAAGGAGAAGGGGTATGGCGTTCGAGCGACAAAGACAGGCTAAAAACGGAATAACCGTGTACGATTACTTAAATCCGAGCCTTAATAGTTTTTACATCTCGCTTTTTGTTAAAGCCGGCAGTATGTACGAGTCGGCGCGCGATAACGGAATTACCCATTTCCTCGAGCACGCGGTTATAAGAAACGTAAACGCTATGATGGACGGCGGCCTCTACGCCATGCTTGACGAGTGCGGAATAGAGTTCAACGCCTCTACTTACAGCGAGATGGTGCAGTTTTACGTCCACGGAGCGAAGGGAAAGTTTCAGATAGGCGCGAGAATAATCTCTATGGTACTCTCTCCTATTATCCTCACCCCCTCTGACGTGCGCGCCGAGTGTGAGCGCATAAAAGCAGAGATACGCGAGAATGACGAGCGCGGCTCGCTCTCGAATTTTACCGCCGCGATAGTCCACGAGGGAACCTCGCTTTCGAGACCTATCATCGGTACTGCATCGGGTGTCTCGAAAATAAGTGCAAGGCGCCTCGAAGAATACAGACGCGCAACCTTCACCGCAGAAAACCTCTTCGTCTACGTCACGGGCGCGTACGGTGAGGGCGACCTTGACTCGCTTGTAAGTCTTGTCGGTGAGAGTGAGCTGCTTTCCTCCGAGCCGAGAGAAAATATGGCACCCGTGCCGCCGTTTTTTGGAAAAAGAGACGGGCGCGTACAGGTTAAAAACGGTGATTTCACTATGATGCGCTTTACCTTCGATATGGATATGTCGAAGATTTCCGTGCCCGAATCCGACCTTATATATGACCTTCTTCTCGGTGGCTATAACTCTCGCTTCTTTATAGAAATGAGCGAAAAGCGTGGGCTTTTCTACGACATTTCCGGCGCTACCGAAAGGTATTCCAATATAGGTAGCCTCTCCTTTAGCTTCGAGGTGCGTGCAGGCTCGGTTTACGAGGCGGCAGAGCTGCTTCTCTCGCTTCTCTCGGAGTTCAAGTCCGAAACCGTTCCCGAGGAGAAGATGATGAAGGCAGGATACGTCGATAATGCAGGTCTGCTTCTTGACGACCCGAGAGAGCTTAACTTCACCTTCGCCTACGATAATCATATTCTCTCCGAGGGGTATAGGACGCTTGACGAGCGTGCAGAGCGCTATCGCGCGGTTACTCCAGAGAGACTTCGCCTTGCGGCGCGCGAGCTCTTTAAAAAAGAAAATCTGACCCTCACCGTGAAGGGAAAACGCAAGTCCATAGATACGAGGCGGCTTGAAGAAATAATAAATAAATTCGCGTAAATGTAAACAAAGGATTACAAATAATGATAAAATACTGCATATTCGACCTCGACGGAACGCTTCTTGACACTCTCGATACTATAACTTATTACGTGAATGCGACCCTCGGTGCGCACGGCATCGAGCCTATAACCCGAGATGAGTGCTCGCGCTTTGTCGGCAACGGAGCGAGGCGTCTTATTAAGAGTGCTCTTGAATACAGAGGCATTACGGACGAGCCCTTTTCCGAGGTTGCTCTTTCGGAGTATCTCGGTCGGTATAACTCAAATCCCTATCATCTTACAAGACCCTACGAGGGAATAGAGCAGCTAGTCGCAGAGCTTTTGGAGAAGGGAATAAAGCTTGCGGTGCTCTCGAATAAGCAGCACAGCTCGACCTGCGATGCGATATCGCACTTCTTCCCCGAGGGGAGCTTTGCGCTCGTTTACGGCGGCAGAGATTCGCTTCCTTTAAAGCCCTCGGCAGAGGCTGTCCTGCCTATCCTTTCCGAGCTTTGTGCAGAGCCCTCGGAGTGTGCCTATGTCGGTGACTCGGAGGTCGATGTAAAGACCGCGATAAACTTCGGTGCGGCACTTCCGATAGCCGTTCTCTGGGGCTTCCGAACGAGGGAGGCGCTGGAGTCTGCAGGAGCGGAGCGTTTTGCTTCGCACCCCTATGAAATTCTCGGAATGATAGCCGAATTTTCAAAATAACCGCGCACGCCCCCACGGTTTTGAGCTTTAATACATACAACTACGGAGATACAGATGGAAAATAAAAGATACCTCTTTGAAGAAATGGCTGTGCCAAAGGCTCTTGCAACGCTTGCTCTGCCGACCATAATAAGCCAGCTTATAACGATGATATATAACCTTGCCGATACCTACTTTATCGGTATGGCAAACGACCCGAATAAAACTGCTGCCGCATCGGTTGCGGCATCGCTTCTCTTCGCGATGGCCTGCCTCTCCAACCTCTTCGGTGTGGGTGGCGGTAGCCTTATCTCGAGACTTCTCGGTGAGAAAAAGGATAGAGATGCGGCAAGCGTCGCCTCCTTCTCCTTCTACGGCTCACTTTTAGTTGCCGGAATATATTCGCTGCTCCTCTACATATTTATGGAGCCATTCCTCTACCTCATCGGCGCAACACCGAATACCATCGCCTATACTTCTGAGTATGCATTCTGGGTAATAGTCATCGGAGCTATTCCTTCGACGGTCGGTATCACAATGTCACACCTACTCCGTAGCGAGGGCTATGCAAAGCACGCGAGTATCGGACTTGCCATGGGCGGTGTTCTCAATATAATCCTCGACCCGATCTTCATGTTCGTCATTCTTGAGCCGGGAAATGAGGTGAAGGGTGCTGCCATCGCAACCTTTATTTCGAACGTTGCGGTTCTTGGCTATTTCCTCGTTGTGTATTACCTTATAAGACAGAAAAGCGTCCTCTCAATTTCTCCTCTAAAAATGCTTCCGAAGAAGCACTACGTTGGCGCTGTCTTTGCCGTCGGCTTACCCTCTGCGCTTGGAACCTTCCTTGCTTGTCTTTCTACTGTTGTGATAAACAAGCTCGTCTCGGTTTACGGTGAGATACCGCTCGCCGCAATGGGTATAGTGAAGAAGATAGATATGCTTCCGCTAAACGTTGGAATGGGCCTTTGCCAGGGTATGATGCCCCTCGTAGCCTATAACTACGCCTCGGGAAATTATAAGAGAATGAAGGCGTTTTCTGACACCGCTCGCCTTACGGGAATGCTCTTTGCCGGAGTTTGTATCGTAATCTTCGAGATATTTGCAGGGCCTCTTGTCCGTATGTTCATTGACGATAGCGCTACGGTGGAGCTCGGTACCCGCTTCCTTCGCATCTGCTGTCTTGCAGTTCCGCTTATGATTGTGAATTTCCAAATGGCGTTCACCTTCCAGGCAATGGGAAAGGGAAAGCAGTCGCTCCTTCTTTCCTCGCTCCGTCAGGGTCTTGTAAACATTCCGCTTCTCTTCCTTATGAGATACCTTTTCGGGCTCTACGGAATCGTGTGGACTCAGCTCGTCTCTGATGTTATCACGACGGCAATCTCTATCTCTATCTATTCCTACACCTACAAAAGGCTTGTAAAATCCAAGGAAATGTCAATATAACGTTACAAAAACTCTCTTTAAAAGAAAAAAGACCGTCGCGACTGCGATGGTCTTTTTTTGATGCTTTATTGCTCGGGCGATGCCGAAATATGCTTGAGGTAGGCGTTTATGAAGCCGTCTATTTCACCGTCCATAACCGAGTCGATGTTGCCGTCCTCGTAGCCTGTGCGCGTGTCCTTTGCGAGAGTGTAGGGCATAAATACGTAGCTTCGTATCTGGCTGCCCCATTCGATATTAGCCTTGTTGCCCTGAATGTCCTCGATTCTGTCGAGCTTCTCGCGCAGCTTGATTTCCATAAGCTTTGCCTTAAGCATTTTGAGAGCGGTCTCCTTGTTCTGGAGCTGGCTTCTCTCGGTCTGACAGCCGACGACGATTCCCGTGGGCTTATGCACTATTCTGATAGCCGAGTCGGTCTTGTTAATGTGCTGACCGCCGGCACCCGAGGAACGGTGCGCGGTAACGTCGATGTCCTCGTCTCTGATAAC
This sequence comes from Eubacteriales bacterium, assembly GCA_045653745.1. GTDB lineage: Bacteria > Bacillota > Clostridia > Oscillospirales > CAG-272 > UBA1740. The sequence continues at coordinate 8,487 of JAZOMD010000104.1, forward strand.
TATGGTATCGTCGTCCTCGAACTCGGGCATAACCTCAACCGAGGCAAACGAGGTGTGGCGTCTGCCGGAAGCGTCGAAGGGAGAAACTCTTACGAGTCTGTGCACTCCGTTCTCGCTCTTGAGGTATCCGTATGCGTTGAGTCCCTCGACCATAATAGTCGCAGACTTGATTCCTGCCTCGTCACCGTGCAGCCAGTCGATAAGCTTTACGTTAAAGCCGTGCTTCTCGCCCCATCTTGTGTGCATACGGTAGAGCATAGAAGCCCAGTCCTGCGCCTCCGTGCCGCCTGCACCGGGGTGGAAGGAGAGTATAGCGTTATTCTTGTCGTAAGGACCGGAGAGAAGAACCTCTATTCTCTTTCTCTCTGCCTCGGTCTCTATAAAGTCGGTCTCCGAGAGAACCTCCTCGACCGAGTCCTCGTCACCTGCCTCGATAGCCATCTCGCAGAGGGTGTATGTGTCCTCGAGCTTTGAGACGAGCTCCTCGTAGCTTTCATATTTATCCTTGAGCTGCTTTATCTCCTGGAGCTTCTTTGAGGACTTTTCCGCATCGCTCCAGAAATCCTGCACGAGAGTTTCTCTCTCAAGCTCGGCACATCTCTCCTTTGCCTCGTCTATTCTTAACTGTTTTCCAAGCTCGCGAACCACGTCCTCGAGTGCGGTCAGTCTTCTTTTCGCTTCTTCAAGCGCTACGATCATACATTTTTCCTTTCAGCCGCCCTGTGCGGCACGCGTTTTATAACGGTCAAATAACAGTATCCTATATATTTTAACACAAAAGAAGAAAAATGTAAATAGTAACTTTTAAAATAAATATTGATTTTTCACGTGATGTGTGTTATACTAATAGCGTAAGACTTATAGTGAAAGGAAATATTAAAATGAAGGTAACTAAGGACACGCTTATAGGCGATATTCTTGACCACGACGTAGAGACCGCGCGTTTCTTCTTTGAGATAGGAATGCACTGCCTCGGCTGCCCCCACTCGAGAGGCGAGTCGATTGAGGACGCTTGCATAGTTCACGGCACTAACGCTGACGAGCTCGTTGCGAAGATTAACGCATATCTTGAGTCTAAATGAAAAGCGAAGGACTGAATCCGCGCCTATCCTGCGCGGCGGGCTTCGTGAGGCAGGGCGCGGTTTTTGCTGATATAGGCACGGACCATGCGTACCTGCCCCTCTTTTTACTTCAGGAGGGGAGAATTACCCGTGCGGTGTGCTCGGATATAAACGAGGGGCCTCTCGATAGCGCGAGGAGAAACGCCGCCGAGCGAGGGCTCTTTGATAGATGTGAGTTTATCCTTACCGACGGCGCAGAGAAGGCGCTCTCCTACGGTGTAACCGACGTTGCAATCTGCGGTATGGGCGGCGAGCTTATTGCCGATATAATAAAGCGCGCTAAAGGTCTCTATGACCCGAAGATTCGTCTTATTCTCCAGCCGATGACGAGGCAGGCGCACCTGCGCTCCTTCCTTCTTTCGGAAGGATTTCGGATAGTGAGAGAGGGCTATTCCCGCGAGGGCGGAAGGTTCTATCTCTGTATAGTCGCCGAGTATGTCGGAGAGCGCCGCGAAATCTCCGAGGTTGCCGCTGAAATCGGAGAATGTACCGAAATTGTAAACAAAAGTGCGCATATAGGCTACCTGAAAGCTAAAAAGAACGCTCTTGAAAAGGCGATATATGGTAGAGGGATCGGCGGTGCAGTAACACAATTTGACGGAGAAATTCTCTCTGAGATAGATAGAAAAATCCGTGAGCTCGAAAAAGGAGACAGTGAAAATGACGGTTAAGGAGCTATACCAAAGGCTAAATGAGATAATCCCCGAATCGCTTCGCGAGGAGTGGGACAACGACGGGGTTATGTGCTCGCCCGACGGCTCTGCCGAGGTAGGTCGCGCCCTCGTTACGCTTGACGTAACCGAGGAGATAGTAGATTACGCAATAGAGTCTAACGTCGACCTTATAGTGTCGCACCACCCCCTTATCTTCAAGCCGCTTAACGCGATAGACGACGATAATCACATAGCGAGAAAGCTTATAAAGCTTCTTGACTCCGGCATTGCCGTTTTCTCATTCCATACGAGAGCAGATAAGGTTAAGGGCGGTGTGAACGACTGCCTCGCAGAGCTGCTCGAGCTCCGTGACGTAACCTCTTTTGGCGAGGGAGAGCTCGGAAGGATAGGCACGGTCGAGCCGCAGACCCTCGAGGATTTTGCCTACCGTGCAAAGCGCGCTACGGGCAGCGACGTGCTCAAATATGCCGACGCATATAATACCGTCACCAGAGTTGCCGTCGTCGGCGGTGACGGAAAGGACTACGTAAAGGAGGCTATCCGCGCCGGAGCCGACACCTTCCTCTCGGGACGCATAAGCTATAACGTAATGGAGGAGGCGGCAGAGATGGGCATTAACCTCATCGAGGCAGGGCACTACTTCACCGAGCAGCCCGTCACTGAATACTTCCGCGAGCTCCTTCTCGGCATCGACCCCTCAATGAACGTTGAGCTCGCCGAGTCGAATATGATAAAATATATCTGATAGTGTACACAAAAAAATATAAGCTATGGAGGAAAAAACTATGAAAGCAAAATTTGTTAAAACCCTATGTCTTCTTCTGCTTCTGTTCTCCGTTATAGCTCTTTCGGCTTGCTCCGACAAGCCGTCCGGAGGAACAGGCGGAGGCTCGAGCGACGCACCTGACGCTCCGACGTGTACTGTGACCTTTGATTCAGACGGCGGCACGAGTGTACCGTCGCAGACGGTTAAAAAAGGAGAGAAAGCCACAGCACCCGAGAATCCCACCAAAGAAGGCTTTGTCTTTGACGGTTGGTATTACGGTGAGGAAAAATGGTCGTTTGTCGGATACGTTGTAACCGAGGATATGACCGTCAGAGCGAAATGGATAGAGGGCGTAAAGGTTAGCTTCGTTGATTCCGACGGCAACACCATATTCCCCCCTCGGTACGTGATACCCGGCTCTAAAGTTGAGAATCCCGGAATGCCCGAAGGGTACGTGAGTGAGAAATTCTTGGGATGGTATTCGGAAGGTGAGCGCTGGATATTTGACGACGTTATTTCGGGCGATCTTACACTTGTGGCTATGTCAATCGCCGACGGCTACGATTGGCCTAAAAACACCGAGATTGTTGTGCAGATTAGTATGAACTACGCAAGTGATGAGATTTCATCGGGAGGTAAGTCGTACTATTCCGGAGAAAATATGCAGATGCAGCAGAGTGTCCAAAGCGAGGTTCGTAAGAGAAACGAAAAAGCCGAGGATGCCATCGGGGTGGATGTAAAGTATCTCTATTCCGGAGAGGTTGGAAGCTACGGCTATAAGGAAATAGCGACGGACGTTTTCAGTAAATCGGCGAATGCTCCCGATATAATGATCAGCTCTGCAAATAACATTGCGGCGGCGACGGTAAGAAAATGCTTTGAAAATCTTCTTTCGACGGATCCCGAGATTTATCCCAAGGGAAATCATTTCAGCTTTGTCAGGGAGAATTATGATCCTACCGTTACCGATTATTTCGATAAGAACTCGGGAGACGGATACCTCTATTCTTACATGGAGTCACTTTCTCTCACTCCCGAGACGAAGCTTTACAGCGTGGTTTCAAATTACACGCTTGACGCCATTCGCTCGTTTTACGTTATCCCTGTTAACGTGAACCTTATGTCCCTCATAACCGATGCCGAGGTTGCCCCCGCCGGTGACCGCGACGGTGACGGCGACCACGATATCAACGACTTCTACGAGCTCGTTTACGACGGCGACTACGGTTGGGATTATGAGGCGCTTGCAGGATACGCAGTTCTCGCAAGGTCAAACACAAATCTTTTAGTCCCCGAATGTGATATTATGGACGATCGAGTGGGCTTTGCCCTCAGCTTTGATTCGTGGTCACATACGGGCGCTGCAATACTTTATTCAAGCAAGCTTGATATTCTGACTAAGGATTTTGCAGGATACAGATATCCTTATAATGGCTCCGGTAAGCTCGGTGCGGTTGTCAACTCATTTAGGACTTTCCTCTCGGAGAATGACGACTCTGTTTGCACCGTAACGACCGCGGAGTGTCAGAGTCTTGATCTTTCTGCAAAAGGAAAGAGTGCGATGGCGTATATACGCGATAAATTTGCAGGGGATGGGGTTCTCTTCGGCGGAATCACTTGTTTAGGAAATCTTGAGGAAGAGGCGTATCAGAATTTGAGAGTGGAAGGCTTTGCCTCGGGCTTCGGCTTCGTTCCCGTTCCGCTTTATCAGGATCATTCGATTGCGGGAGAAAAATATCTGACACCGATACATACTACCGCGAGAATAGCAGCTATATCCAGGGAGTCCACCGAGAAATCAGAGTGCTCCGCATTCCTTGACTACCAGTCAAGAAACTCCGCTGAAATTCTGGAAGAATACTGCGAGAATTTTCTCGCAACCTCTGCCGGTGCGCTTGAAGCCGACGCTAACGCCCGTATGGTCTACTATATGCGTAACCACGCAAGCTCCGGATTTGATATGTACATCGACGAGCTCGTCGCTTACGAAAGAGCGGAAATCTCCATTCTGGATAAGCCGCACAATAAACGCTGGAAAATAGTTTTGGTAACCACCGTAGATGCTTTTGAGCAGCTTTATTTAGCATCTTATCCGGATAAGGAGGCTGCGCTTTATCAGATTCAGAGCGACTGGGAACGTCTTGGAACTTCAAATTAGTTAGAATAAAATAAAGTAAAAAGAGGGAGCGAGCCTTTTGGCTCGCTCCTTTTTTAAAAGCAAAGGAAATCCCCAAAATGCAAACGTAAGATTGCATTTTGGGGTGTTTTTAGTACAGCGACTCGTAAATTCCGCCGGGGATAAATTCTCTTATAAGAGAGGTTTCGGGGATTTGTGCGTGGTCGATTTTCTCGATTTTCTCGAGTGCGTCTCTGACGATTTTCGCATACGGGTCGGCATCGGCAAGGCTCTTTGAAATAAGGGGCAGGGCAAAGTGCGCGAGCGCTCCGAGCTCGAAGGAGTGGAAGGTGTCAAAGGCAATTTGTGCCTCGCTCTTGTAGGGGTAGAGATAGACGTCCTCCGCTGCGAGAACTCCGCGCCAGAGGGCGAGCGTGCGTTCGGCAGATGAGCCGCGGTAGATGCTGTCGCGCACGAGGCGGCGGATAAAGCGTATTTTTCTTCCTGAGATAATTCTCTCGCCGTTCTCGTTTATATTCGTCGATACGCTGACGAAGACCTTGAGGAGCTTTTCCTTCGGCAGAAGTGCGGATATTCTCGGGTTGAGTGCGTGCAGACCCTCGATGATAACGCAGCCTTTCGGCATAGGTGAAAATTCCGTGCTCTTTACGGGTGCGCCCACCTTGAAGTCGTATTTCGGGATAGAGAAGCCCTCGCCTGCTGCGATTTTTACAAGCGTTTCGGTGAGTTTTGGAATATCGAGCGCGTCGGGGCACTCGTAGTCGAGCGTGCCGTCCTTGTGTCTTGGATAGGCTGGGTCGGACTGGGCGCGGTAGAAATCGTCAAGAGAAACAACCATAGCCTCCTCGCCCATACGGATTACATCGTCCTTAACGAGGTTTGCCGTCGTGGTTTTTCCCGAGCCGGACGGACCTGCGAGCAGGACTATCCTTATATTCTCGTTTCTCTTGATTTCGCTCGCGATAAGTCTTATCTTCTCGAAATATTCATTTTCCGCCGCGGCAATAGCCTCTCTCGGGGTCTTGGCGACGGCGTTTACGTCCTTTAAGTTAATTTCAGCCATAATAATTTCCATTTCTGTTATTATATGTGACGAGTGCACGAGGTGTACCTCGAGGAGTTACCTCTGTATTATTATTTTACCACCGCGTGCGGATTATTTCAATATGGAGAGTGATTTTTTACCTCGCGTTCATAACTCGATAAAAAAGGGTGAGAGCCGCGGAGAGCTCTCACCCTTTAAATTTTACTGCTGTAAAAGTCTTTTTAAATCCTCAACCGTTTCGAGATAATAGTCACAGTTCTTTCTCATAAACTCGGCTATCTCGGGCACGTCGTACGCCCAGCCTGCCGCCGCAAATCTGACACCTGCGCCTCTTGCCATATCGTAGCCCGGCTTCAGGTCGTCCACCACTATCACCTCGGAGGGAGAGAGCGAGTATCGCTCCATCAGCTCGAGCACCGTGTCGGGCGCCGGCTTGCGCTTATCCTTCGGAATATCCCAGCCGTAAATAACGTCGGGTGTGGGGAGAGAATTGTGCTTATAATCTCTCTCGATATATTCGGTATAGGAGTGCGAGTCTACGGCAACTATGCCACCCCGTGCTTTGAAATCTGCGATAATTTCGCCTATTCCGTCGTAGGCTCTCGGGATATGGTTCTTGACGTAGGCGCGCCAGTACGCCTCCTCGTGGCGAAGCTCTTCCTCGTTCATTCCTATCTCGTCGGTGAAAAGCTCTACCACGCCGGGGTGGAAGTTCTTGAGGAAATAGCTCTCGAGAGTGTAGTTCTTTGCGAGGTGCGGATAATACTTTTCAAGGTACTCTATAAAGCAGGGGTAGTGTATCGTTGCGGTACTTGCCACTACGGTATCGTCGTGGTCGAGCACGAGGCATTTGTATTTCATATACCCTCTCCAAGGTTCATAAAGGAAATTTTGGGAGTAAATACCGAAAGGTCGCTTCTCTGCACTGTGAGAGCGCTGCCGCGCGTCATACGCTCCCAGCCCTCGCGAGAGCCGCCGAAGGATATGTCCGTCAGTGAGTCGCAGCCGCCGAAAACCTCAAGGTCCTCGAGCTCGAAGATGTCCTTCGGGATTGCAATGCGCTTTAGAGACACGCAGTCGGCAAAGGCGTCAAAGCCGATAACCTTCGTCCCAATCGGGAGAATAACGTTGTTGAGCGAGGAGCAACCCTTGAAGGCTCTACGCCCGATTTTGACAAGCTTTGTTGGCATATCCACGCTTTTCAGCGACCGACAGCCCTCGAACGTTGACTCGTCGATAAGTCCCATGTTATCCGAAAGCTTTACTTCCTCGAGCGAAAAGCAGGAGGCAAAGGCGTTGAATTCCACGAGAATACAGCTATCGGGAATAGTTATTTCGGTAAGGTTAAAGCAGAAGGCAAACGCCCCCGAGCCTATTGCAGTAATGCTCTCTGAGAGCTTCACTCTCGTGAGCGAGGCACAACCTTCAAAGCAACCCTCGCCGATGCGCTTGCAGCTATCGGGGATAGTGACGGACGTCAGGGAGACACAGGACGAGAACGCCTCGTCGAGTATCTCGACAAGGCCATACTCCATAACGACCTTCTTTAAATTTTTACAGCCCGAAAAGGCGCAGGCAGAAATCTTCTTCAGAGAGCGGGGGAGGAAAACCTCGGTGAGGTTTTCAAAATCCCTGAACGCGTTCTCTGCAATTTCCTCTATTCCCTCGGGGATAGTCAAGGAACAAATCTCGGGGGTGTCCTCGTAAGAGCCGTCGAATATTACCTTTAATTCTTCGTTTTGCATTTTAATTAACCGAGCTTTGCAAGTGCTGCCGCAAGAGACTCACGCACCTCAAGGTACTTCTTGAGCTTCGCACGCTCGCCGTCGATAACTGCCGCAGGAGCCTTTGCTACGAAGCCCTCGTTAGAAAGCTTCTTTTCAATTCTCTCTATCTCGCCGTCGTTCTTCTTCATCTCGGCAGAGAGGCGCGCACGCTCCTTCTCAAAGTCGATAACCTCTGCAAGAGGAATAAAGAGTCTTCCTGCGTCGGTTGCAATCATAACGGCGTCGTCGGACTCGTATCCGTCGGTGAGGATAACCTCGGAGGCAGAAGCAAGCTTCTCGAGAATCTTCTCTGCGCGGCGGAAGGTGTCCTCGTACTTGGTAACGACGTAGAGCTTCGCCTTCTTTGAGGGCGGAACGTTCATTTCAGCTCTGCGCGCTCTTACTGCGGTGATGCAGTTAATAATTCTCTCGACGTCCTCCTCCTCGGTGGGGAAGGAGCGGCACTCGCAGTACGAGGGGTAATCGGAAATCATTATCGACTCGCACGCGTGGGGCAGAGCCTGATAAATCTCCTCGGTGATGAAGGGCATATAGGGGTGAAGGAGCTTGAGTATGCCGGTAAGAGCGTAAACGAGCACGCGCTTCGCGGTAAGTGCAGGAGCACCGCCCTCGAATATACGGCTCTTTGCCATCTCTATATACCAGTCGCAGAAGGTATCCCAGGTGAAGGAATAGATTTCCGCAAGAGCAACACCGAGCTCGTAGTTATCTATATTGTCTCTTACTCTCTTTGTAAGAGCGTTGAGCTTCGAGAGAATCCACTTATCCTCGAGTGCAAGCTCGTCGTTTTTCGGCATCTCGAGAAGGGCGCCGTCCTCCTCGGTGAGGTTCATAAGCACGAATCTCGATGCGTTCCAAAGCTTGTTTGCAAAGTTTCTTGCCGCCTCTATCTTCTCGTCGGAGAAGCGCATATCGTTTCCGGGTGCGTTACCGGTAGCAAGAGCGAATCTGAGCGCGTCAGCACCGTACTCCTCGATAACCTTGAGAGGGTCGATACCGTTTCCGAGCGACTTGGACATCTTGCGTCCCTGCGCGTCACGCACAAGACCGTGAATGAATACGGTAGAGAAGGGCTTCTCGTTCATATGCTCAAGACCCGAGAAAATCATACGCGATACCCAGAAGGTGATGATGTCGTAGCCGGTAACGAGAGTGTCGGTGGGATAGTAACGCTCAAGGTCGGCTGTCTTTTCGGGCCAGCCGAGAGTCGAGAAGGGCCAGAGAGCAGAGGAGAACCAGGTGTCGAGCACGTCCTCCTCCTGACGGAGCGCACCGCCGCACTTGGGGCAAACGGTGAGGTCTTCCTTCGATACCTCCATATTTCCGCACTCGTCGCAGTAGAAGGCAGGGATTCTGTGACCCCACCAGAGCTGACGGGAAATGCACCAGTCGAGGATGTTGTTCATCCAGTTGAAGTAATTCTTCGAGAATCTTTCGGGAACGAACTTTATAGAGCCGTCCTCAACCGCCTTGATAGCAGGCTCGGCAAGAGGCTTCATCTTAACGAACCACTGGTCGCTCGTAAGAGGCTCAACGGTAGTTGAGCAGCGGTAGCAGGTGCCTACGTTGTGGTCGTGGGGCACGGTCTTGACGAGATAGCCCTCTGCCTCGAGGTCGGCAACGAGTGCCTTACGGCAGGTATATCTGTCCATACCCTCGTACTTGCCTGCGTATGCGTTCATAGTCGCATCGTCGTTCATAACCTTAATCTGCTCGAGACTGTGGCGCTGACCTACGAGGAAGTCGTTGGGGTCGTGCGCAGGGGTAATCTTAACGCAACCTGTACCGAAGCCTATCTCTACGTAATCGTCTGCAATTACGGGAATCTCTCTGCCTACGAGAGGGAGGATAAGCGTCTTGCCGATGAGGTGCTTCATAGCCTCGTCCTCGGGGTTAACCGCAACGGCGGTGTCACCGAACATAGTCTCGGGACGGGTGGTAGCAATCTCCACGTAGCCGTCCTCACCCTTGATGGGATACTTTACGTGCCAGAAGAAGCCGGGCTGGTCCTTGTACTCAACCTCCGCGTCGGAAAGCGCGGTAAGGCATCTCGGGCACCAGTTGATAATTCTGTGTCCACGGTAGATAAGACCCTTGTCGTAAAGGTTTACGAATACCTCGCGCACGGCTCTCGAGCAGCCCTCGTCCATAGTGAATCTCTGGCGCTGCCAATCGCATGACGCACCGAGCTTCTTTAACTGACCGGTGATTCTCGCCTCGTAGGAGTCCTTCCAGTCCCATACGCGCTCAAGGAACTTATCGCGGCCGAGGTCGTATCTTGTAAGACCCTCGTCGACGCGGAGTCTTTCCTCTACCTTTATCTGCGTAGCGATTCCTGCGTGGTCGGTACCGGGTACCCAAAGGGTGGAGAATCCCTGCATACGCTTGGTACGCACGAGAATGTCCTGAAGGGTCTCGTCAAGCGCGTGACCCATATGGAGCTGACCCGTAACGTTGGGGGGCGGAATAACTATCGAAAACGCAGGCTTCTTTTCGTCCTTGTCGGGCGCGAAATAATTCTTATCGCACCACTCGCCGTAAATTCTGTCCTCGAAATCGCGAGGGCTGTAATTCTTTGCAAGCTCTTTTCTCATACAATTTCCTTTCAAAAACAAATCC
>JAZOMD010000105.1:0-9246 GCA_045653745.1 Eubacteriales bacterium
GTGCTTTGCGGATATTCCGAGGGCCTGCGCGAGGTCGTACAGCCTTATACTCTTTTCGTAATTTCTTGCAAAGAACTCGCGTATTGCATAGGTGCGGTCTGCGGTTTTCGTCGCTTCCACGCTTCCGCGCTCTATGAAGTAGCCGAGGATAAAGGAGAGGTACAGAGAGGTCTTGAAAAAGTTTTTTGAGCGAGAAACGTCGTCCGTCTCCAAAAGAAGCTCTTTAATTACTTGCATTGGAATGCGCCTCGTTTTTATCTCGGTTTCGGGCGAGGATACGAGGAAGCTGCACCTAACCGTTTCGGGGGCGATAAACAGCGTCTCGTGGTACATACCCTTGGGGATAAAAACCGCCTCTCCTGTCTCAACGGGGGTGACCGCACCGTTTATTCTCATTACCGTGCGTCCTGCGGCGTAAATCTGAACCTCAGCGGCGTGGTGCTTGTGGAGTCTTGCGCTCCTGCCGTTCGCCTCGAAAAAGCTCGGGCTTATAAACACGGTAAGATGCGAGGAGCCGAAGGGGAGCTTTATCTCATAATCGCTCAAAAAATCTCCGCGTATCGAGCTGTCTTTCGCTAAGCTTTCCGAATAGGACATATTTGTGTCTCCTATACTCTGTTGGAATGTTGATTTGCTCTTTGAAATATCATAAAACAATTATACACTTTTTCTCTTGAAATGTCAATTTAATTTGCATTTTTAAAAGCGTCTGTAATCGAAATTTTCTCGCTTGGGTGGGCAGGTTTTTTGTTGTAAACGACTAAATGGTTGCATGAATATTTGTTTGCTTTTTCCATACAGGTTAGACCTATTTTATTCTTACTGTTGCAAATTTAAAGGTGTACTTGTATAATGATTGTACAAAGCTATGGTGTTTAATCAAAAACGCCTATGTATTTTCTTGCTTTCGCCTAAAATCTGAAATGAGCAGAGAAATATGAGCGTAAAGAAAAGGTTATAGTCTTTTTTTCTCGTCATAGGTGTATTTACTCTCGTCTCGTACGGCGGAGCGGATAATCCCGATGATGACGGTGATGGGGTAAAAAATGAAACCGAAGATGCTATCCTTGACGAGGATAAGGATATTACCATCTATTACGATTCCTCAACCGTCTCAACTGCAAAATGCGTGACTGCAGCAGGAACGGTCCTGCCCCCCGCAGAACTAAAAAGAGCCTCTTTGCAGCTTTCGCAGAGAGGCTCGTAAAAATATGTAATCTTTAGTTGTCTTTTTTTAGGTTATCTTGGGCGTTATCGCGCGATGACGAATATCTTTTGTACGCCTTCCAGAATCCTGAATAGGTGTGAAATCCCACCTTCTCGGCTATCTGTGCAAGGGTCAGTACACCTTCCTTGATAAGCTGCTCCGCGACGAGAATTCTCTGTCGGGTGAGCTCCTCGGAGAAGCCCCTGCCCGTGTACTTTTCAACGAGGCGCGCCGCGTGCGTCGGCGAGAGGGAAAGAAGCTCTGCAAGGTCGTAAAGATGCACGTCCCGATAGTAGGAGCGCGTGAAAAATTCTCTGATAACGTAAGGATAATCGTTGCAGGGCTTAGCCTCAAAGGCAGTCGGAGCGATAAAGCATGCGGTTACTACGGAAAGGTATGCGCCGATGCGCGAAAAATCCTTCGTTCGCTCTACGTAATCTATCTCGTCGAGCAAAAGCTCGAAAATCCCCGACGGAATAGCCGATATGACGGCTTCCTTTGCGGTAAGGTTGGTCTGAAATGTAACGCGCACAACCCCTGCCGAGAGCGTCTGCTGCTCGTGGTATGCGTCTTGCGGAATAAGAATGCCCTCACCGCTTTTTATCTCGTAAACGGTGCGGTCAACCTTGATTTTCGCCGAGCCGCCGAGGAATAGCTGTATCTCCGCTCCGTTATGCTTATGCATAAAGGGCACGTTCTTTGCGTCCTTGAAAAAACCGTTCTGCAGATACGCGACGAACGACTCCTTTCCAAAGGGCACCGTAAGCTCGTATTCGATTTTTGCGTCGGGAGCAGACTGTAACTTCTTGATTATTTTAGCCATCTTTTCCTATTCTCACATTTTTGCAACTTTTTGTTTGTTTGGGATATTGTGCCTTTAATTTGCTTGCTGTATAATAATTATACACATATTTTTGTGCAAAGTCAAGCCGTCTTGTGCAAATTCACAAAATAGTTTGTGCAAATATGACAAAATGCTCAAAAACCCATGTGTTCTTCGGAAATGAATATTCGTTTGGGAAACCTTAACGCGCTTCAGGAAGCGGTGTAGCATACAAAGCTTACCTTCTTTTATAAGTCGCGTGCGTAATATTACTTGCCGTGGACGAGAAATAAAAATAAATACCCGAAAGGAGAAAAAAACAATATGAATATGAGGAAAAAGATAGTTGCCTTTCTTCTTCTCTTCGTTATCGGAGTGTTCTCCCTCGTCGCGTGTGGCGATAAGGGTGGGGATACCCCCGGCGAAGGCGGAGGAAATACAGAGGCTTTACTTTCCGAGGGCAAGGAGTTTGCCCTGATTTACGGTTCCGGTGCTATGACCGAGGACCAGCTTGAGGATCTTGAGACTGCTATCGGTGAGGTCACCGGTAAGAAGCCTACCTCGTTTGGCCCTTCGGCTTCGGAGTTTGATAACGAGATAGTGGTTGGTAACACCGACCGCGCAATCTCCGTTGCTGCACAGAAGAGACTTAACGTCGCTCTCAAGAATGCGATAAGAGCATCTGAGGACGAGGATCTTGCAGAGAAGGATCTCGCAGGCTACACCGTATATTCCGACGGTAAGTCGATAGCTCTCGTATGGACGAGCGATTACGGCGCAGCTCTCGTTCTTGATTACTTCAAGGAGAACTTCGTCTTTGACGGTCTCGTGCTTGAAGAGGGCTACAGCAAGACTGTTACCTTCTCGATTACCGGCTACCTTGAAGAGCGCGCTAATAAGATGAAGGAAGAGGCTTGGGCTGCACTTGCCGCACAGCTTCCCGCGGATAAGTCCGAGGAAATTATAACCTCTCTTAAGACGCTCTACGGTCTCTACTCCGCAGACGTCGTTGACTGGCTTGCTAACCTCTACGACCCCGGTGTTGGCGGATTCTATTTCTCCAACAGTGCAAGAGATAACGAGGGCTTCCTTCCCGACATCGAGACCACCTACGGCATCTTCGGCTTCATGGAAGCATCCGGTATGATGGAGATGTATAACGGCGATTGGGATGCTGCAATTCCCGACTGGCTTTCCGACGCAGTTTGCGATTGGTTCATCGAGCTTCAGGATGCAGAGGACGGCTTCTTCTATCATCCTCAGTGGCCTAAGGAGTACATAAAAGAGAAGGGTCTTCAGTCGAGAATAACCAGAGACAGAAACTCTGCTAACACTACTCTCAGAAACTTCGGCAGAACGCCGAAGTATGAAATCTCCGCTGCCTCCGCTAATGCCGACCTTACTACCGGCTTTGGAACCAGCGTAGTTACCGCAGTTTCCAAGGTGGTTGCTGTTGCGGAGGACGATGACTTTATGAAGAAGTACTCCACCGTTGAGGACTTCCGTGCATACGTTGCTGAGATGGAGGCTGAGCTTGCCGCCAAGGGCGATGCTGAAAGAGCGTCCTACTTCTACTCAAAGGGTAACGAGTTCCAGTCTATCACCAGCTATCTTATCCCCGAGGTAAGAACCGAGCTTATCGCATTCTTTGATAAGCACCAGAATCCCGACACGGGTATGTGGTCTGAGAACCTTTACTACAACTCTACCAACGCACTTCATAAGGTAGGCGCGGTTTACAACAGCCTCGGCGCACCTTTGAAGTACACCGATAAGATGCTCGCGTCTACTCTTGAGATTCTTCTCTGGACTCCCGAGGTGAGCCCCGCAGGCGCAGGCGTTGATATCTATAACGCACTCTCCTGCTTTACCTACATTTACAGCAACGTACGCAGATTCGGTGAGGGAACCGAGGCTGAGCGCGAGGCAAAGGTAGCGGAGTACAAGGCACTCGTTTACGAGCACGCGGCAACCATTACCGACTACTCCTTCCAGCAGATGACTCGCTTTGCATATCCCGACGGCTCGTTTGGTTACAACCCCAACAACAAGGGACAGGGCGGCACCGCACAGGGCGCTCCCGTTTCCATCGCGGGTACTAAAGAGGGTGACGTAAACGGAACCTACATTGCATCTCTCGATATTATCGACCATACTATGGGTATGCTCGACCTTATTGACTACACCGTTCCGCTCTTCACCGAGCAGGAGAGATACAGATTCATCGACATCGTTGAGGATCTCGGACCCGTTCTTAAGGCAGGTAGCGAGCTTGTAGAGTCTGTGGTTATCGACTTTGAGGGTGCCGAGTCCGAATCCGATATTCCCGTTGAAATCAGCATGAACGAGCGTGATTCCGAGGTTTATATCAGAGAGAAAAAGGACGGCGACCACGAAATGGTAATCGTTGCTACAAACTGGTATGCAAAACCGGAAACCGAAAGCAAGCGTAACGCTAACTTTACGATTATGGCAGGCTCCGTAGCACAGAACGCATCGGTTGGCATAGTCGAATTCAAGATCTCTTTTGAGAATCTTCTAAATGAAAGCTCCTTTAACGTTCATTTCCAGAGCAACGGCAAGGGCATAATAGCTTCCTATACGGTTAAAACCGTTAAGTCCGGTGCATACTTCTATGGAGATGTTGTCGACCCGGCGAACAAGGCGTGCGGCGTTAAGCTTTACGCCAGCGGCGGCTCCGAGATGACCGTTCGTATGGAGCTTTATAAGAATCAGGGTGTAACCAAGACGTACATTGACGGCGTACTCCTTCTTGAAAACAAGGTTAATAATGCTGACCTCTCCTTCGACAGCGCTCTCTTTGAGTTCCAGGGCGGCGCAGATATGACCGCTGTCTTCGATGACATTAAGGTTGAAAAGGATAACATTCCTTACATCAAAGAAACTACCGGTACTGCTCCCACCTATCCTGTTCCCAAGCTCGGACGTCCCTCCTACGACTTCGAGGATTGCACCGTTGGCGGCAATAACTATCCTAAGGATATGACTGTAGCAGTGAACAACGGTACTGCGGATATAGTAAGAGGCGAAGACGGTAAGGCTCTTAACCTCGTCGGTAAGGGCGGCAGTCTTAAGTCTAACCCCAACTTCTTTATCTTGAACTACGACGTAGTCGAGGGCGGTAACGCATTCGTGTTTGAGACTGATATCACCGTCAACTCGGTAGCAGAGAAGACCAAGCACACTAGTATGGCTAAGCTTCAGTTTGTGAATGCAAACTCGAGCGACGTATTCCAGCTTCTTCTCCAGACCATAACGGTCGACGGCGTAAACCGCCTGAGAATCGTTGATAACGCAGATTCGAACAAGGCTAAGGATAATGCAAAGGTTCTTGCTTCCTTCGTCGAGGGCGATAGCATCAAGCTGAAGATTGAGTACCTCAAGGCTTCGAAGACCTATAAGGTATACGTAGACGGAACCCTTATCTCTACCGGCACCACTAAGACTGCCGTAGACCTTCAGTCCTTCAAGTTTGCTATCAACGCCAATTCGGCAATCGACATCAACATAGATAACATTGGCTTGACCCGTCAGCAGATAGACTGATATATAACCGAATAAGATAAAAACAGGGAACTCCTCCGCTTTTGCGGGGGAGTTTTCCTTATACCACCGTTGGCAAAAGCGGAACCTCGCAGGTCTGACCCGTATCCATACCCGGAACGAAGGAGAGCAGGATTGACGCCACGCTTATAGCTTACAACTCGCAAGAGTTTAAATAAGCCTCGCAACGGGCGTAAGTAGCTATACCGAGGGCGCTGCGGCTGATACCGATACAACCAATAACTGAACCCGAAGTCCCCTGCGCTCGTCGCAGGGGATTTTGTTTATGGCCCATTTTGCCCGAAAAGCCTTGACAAGACGGGCCGTTTGTGATAAAATTTCTCTGTTGAATTCCATTTGAAAAAGGAGATACGTATGCTTATAAACACCGTCAAAGAGCCTCTTGATATAATAGTTCTTGCAGGACAGTCAAACGGCGAGGGCTACGGTCTCGGCCATACCGACGACCCGTATGTTCCCACCGCGAGAATTCTCTCTATGCGTGACGTTGATAATCAGGGGTACACGGTAGACGACCGCTCGCGCGGAACCTTCAATATAACCCTTCCGCGTACCTATCTTATAAACATAACCGAGGAGCGCAGAACTCCTACGGGCAGAGTAGGCTGCCTTGCGCATTATTTTGCGCGGCGCTATGAGAGGGAGCTTCTCTCGCCCGACCGCCGCCTTTTGATAATAGAAGCCGCAGTCGGTGCAACGGGGTTTGCAAAGAAAAACTGGACTCCCGACGGTGTCCTGAGCCTGCGTCTTCACCGTATGTGTGAGCTTGCGCTCGGAATGAACCCCGAGAATAGGATAGTCGCCTTCCTCTGGCATCAGGGAGAGCAGGACGCAATCTTCCGCACGCACCTTACCCCCGAGGTAAGAGAGGAAACCTATTTTAGCGACCTTAGCGCGCTCCTTTCGGGCTTTCGCTCGCGCTTCGGCACCGTGCCCTTTCTCGTGGGCGGCTTTGCCGATGCTTGGCGCCCCACCTGCCCCGGCGCCGTCCCCGTAGAGCGAGCGCTGCGCTCGGTTATCAGCGCCACCGTACGCTCGGGCTTCGTAGACTCGACGGGACTTCTCGTGAACGACGAAGTGCTTGGCAACGGCGATATATTCCATTTTTCGCGCAATTCGTTGCATATTTTCGGTGAGCGTTACTTCGAGAAATATCGGGAAATTATAGCGAAGTGACGGCTTACACGGAAGCTGTAATATAAAAACTATATGGAGGGAAAAACGTGGACTTTGTTTATGAATATCACAAGGAAGGCTTTTTCGGATATAGTGAGACTCCGATTTTTGAGTACTTCTCTTTTGCGCACCTGCTACCGATACTCGTTTTGGGTATAGCAATTTTTCTTGTATACCGTTATAGGGAATGGTTCCGTAACTGGAAGCACGAGGATACCTTCCGCACGATTATGGGAGTGCTTCTTATCTTCAACGAATGCTCCTACTATTGGCGCCTTCTCTACGTAGGTAACAGCCAGGACGGAACGCAGATGATGACCTTCTTGCCCTTGCAGGTTTGCGAGTGGATTGCGTATATCAGCGCGTTTATGCTCATAAAGAAAAATAGGCATATGTACGATATCGCCTTCTACATAACGCTCACCCTCGGACTTATCCCCATCGCCACGCCTGCCGTTATTACCAGGACGGGCCTCGGGCATTTTAGATATTATTCCTACTGGTTTGAGCACATCGTGCCGATGCTCGGCGTCTTCTATATGACCTTCGTTCACGGCTTCCGCCCGAATTTCAGAAAGGTGTATAAGCCTATCGGAATGCTCGCCATACTCGCCTGCTTTGCTATCTACGCAAACCTTAATATCCCCGACGCCAACTATATGTACCTCGCCGCAGGCACCGCCGGAGACTCACTCGCAAACGTACTTCCCTCGAACGTGTGGGCAAGACTCGCCGTAGCCTTCGGAATCGTCTGCGTGCTCTTTACGCTCCTCTCCTTGCCGCAAATTATAAGAGAAATCAAAGAAAAATCCCGTAATGGTACAAAAAAAGCAGAATAAAATCAAAAAAACAAAAAAGACCGCGAACGCGGTCTTTTTTTACAAACCAAGCGTAAAATCCACGAGATGCGCAGATTTTACGCTTGGTAGGTTTTTTGTTGGCTTGTAGTGTAGGGGTGTACAATGGGTGGACGAGATTATTTCCACTCTCCCGTCGTTAAATCAAGAAACTGTTCCAATTTGATTTCAGCAACAAAATCTTCACCATACTCCCCAGCTCGTGTCTGATTGTCAAACTTGAAAGAAATATTGTAAAGTTTTCCTCCTTTTGTCCTTTTAATCAAATTGTTATCAAGAAAAAATTGAATCACTTTTTTGTGACCGTCAATATCATTGCCATTCAAGTAAAAACAGGATACTCCTGTTTCCGCATCAGAATGTTTAGATTCTACGACTACACCATTTTCAATTGCTTTTCTGCATAATTTAGAAACAAAATCCTTATTATCAAAAAAGTACATCCACTTTCCACATTTGTCATTCTCTAGTAGATGTACATTATCACCAAGATAAAATATCCATCCGTTCTGCACTATGATGTTCATATTTATAAATCTCCAAAACAAATTTTAGGGAACACCTGAAATCAATATAGTCTTATAAGATTCAATTTTAATGAAGCAAAACCTGGTTCGACAGACAAATCTGCCGATTGTGTTCCGCTTGGAATATTTACCACATCACTTACAGACGTTCCACCACCCCCGTATATTCCGCCATTGCTATCACCATAAATGGAATTTGGAACAATGAGTGTACATTGAATAGAATGAGGATTTTCATCTATTTCAAAGAATGCTTTTTGACCGTTTCTAACACTTGCGACAATTTTCCCATCACAACAAATTTGATATACAGTTGCGGCTCCCAAAAATCTTTTTCGCCTTTCAATAGTAATAGTTCTCATCTTTTTCTTTCCTTTCTCGTAAATAAAATTATAAAATCAAAAAGTGCGCACAACCGAAGTCGTACGCACCGAAAAACGCAAACCCCGATTGCTGCGAAACAAACTTTAACAGAATGGGGATATAAATCTTGCCAACCCTACCAAAGTGGAATTTGCGCTTTTACCAAATTCACAAAGATAAGGTTGACGAAAAAAGGGTATAGTATTCCCATAAAAAGAAAATACCCCTAGTTCTGTTATTAAGTTTGTTTCGCAATTGTAATTATAGCACAATCGGTGAAAAAAGTCAATTGTAATACACAAAATTAAGGGTATATATTCTCTAAAAATACAATTTTAGGGAACAGGATAAGTAGTGGGGTGAAATTGCCGTTACAGACGGAATTTTACCATCTACTATGAGTTTCGTGAAGTGGAAAATCGACGACGAGAATATTAAAGTCGCAACGAGGAATCGCCCTCGCCCTACAAGGTTTCCCACGGGGAAACGGCGAGGCTGTGTTTCGAACCTGATTCCAAGGCAGAGCCTTGGAGCAGGTCGATTTCGTGCGAAGCGCCCGCTACGAGGGATTTCACCGCTTGCGAATATACCTGCGCTCGCCCCCGGTGAGCGAGCTCCCCATTGCTCTCACTTGGTACGCGAACCCATTTCCTCGGCTTTGCCTCGGAAGGTGAGTTCGTTCTGCCGGGAGTACCAATAAAAAAAGCA
>JAZOMD010000106.1:0-29092 GCA_045653745.1 Eubacteriales bacterium
GTGAGCTTCGGGTCGCGCTCGTTACAGTCGGAGAGCTTGCCGGGAAGGGTGGAAACCTCAAGAGCGTTTTTCTTTCTCGAAATTTCTCTTGCCTTTCTTGCTGCCTCTCTTGCTCTGTTTGCCGCCATAGCCTTTTCAATAATAAGCTTTGCAGAGGAGGGATTCTCGTCAAGAAACTCCTCGAGCTTTTTATAAACTATGCTGTCAACGAGCTTTCTCATCTCGGAGTTACCGAGCTTAGCCTTCGTCTGCGACTCGAACTGTGCATCGGTAAGCTTTACGGAAATTATAGCAACCAGACCCTCTCTGACGTCCTCGCCGGAAAGTCCCTTATCGTCACCCTTAATGATGCCTGCCTTCTTGCCGTAATCGTTAATAGCTCTCGTAAGAGCCGTCTTAAATCCCGTCTCGTGAGTACCGCCCTCAATAGTGGACATATTGTTTGCAAAGGAGATAAGAACCTCGTTGTAGCTATCGTTATACTGCATAGCCACCTCTGCAATAGAGCCCTTCTCCTCACCCTTCATATAAATTATCTCGGGGTTAACGGGAGTTCCTCTTTTTTCATTGTTAAGAAATTCAACGAAGGAAATAATACCGCCCTCGTAGTGGAGAACTTCCTCTCTCTCCATACCGGGTCTCTTATCCTCGAGAATAATTTTTACGCCTGCGTTGAGGAATGCCTGCTCTCTCATTCTCGTGAGAATGATATCATAATCAAATACGGTGTCCTCAAAGATTGTAGAGTCGGGCTTAAATCTTACGTAAACACCGTGCTTACCGTCGGAAGAACCCTCACACTTGAAGGGTCTTACCACCGCACCTCTCTCAAATCTCTCGGTATATTTATTTCCGTCACGGCAGTTCTCAACCTCAAGCCACTCGGAAAGAGCGTTTACTACCGAAGCGCCGACACCGTGAAGACCGCCGGCTATTTTATATCCGTCACCGCCGAATTTTCCTCCTGCGTGAAGAACGGTATATATTACCTCAAGAGTGGGAAGACCGAGCTTTTCATTCATACCCGAGGGAATTCCTCGTCCGTTATCCTCTACCGATACGCTGTTATCCTCCCAGATAGTAACCTTAATAGACTCACAATGACCCGCAAGAGCCTCGTCTATTGAGTTATCGACTATCTCGTATACGAGGTGGTGAAGACCCCGAATAGAGGTAGTACCTATATACATACCCGGACGCTTTCTTACCGCCTCGAGTCCCTCGAGCACCTGTATTTGGCTGTCGTCGTAGCTCTTGGTTTCAAGTTCGTTTGCCATTTTTTTCTCCTATCATTAGCTTTTAAGCTCTGTTCTTATTTTCTAAAAGAGCTCGTTTTCCTCTGCTCTTACCTTAAGTCCCCCTGATGAAATTCTCGAGAGTCTTACAGTATATTTTCCGTTTTCGTTACAAAGAATAAAGGAGCGCGGAAGGTCGTAGTCATCGTATTCAAGAAGACCTTCTTTTTCCTTTTTATTTATAAAATCCTTACCCGTCTTAGAGACGGTGGAGCTGTCAAGATCAAAAATTCCTATTATATTCTTTAAAGGAACACTCTTTCCGTTACCTATGTGCAGAAACATATTTTCCTCCAGAAACGTCTATTTCGTTATCCGTATAGCCGAGAAGGTCCTCTGCCTCACACGAGGTTATTATAAACTGCTTTCCCTCTGCACCCGAGAGGACGTACCTTTTTCTTTTATCGTCAAGCTCTGAGAGAACGTCGTCAAAAAGATACACGGGATATTCTCCGCAAATATCCTTTATCAATTCACCCTCTGCAAGCTTCAAGGAAAGCACCGCAGACCTCTGCTGTCCCTGAGAGGCAAAGATGCGCGAATCTTTATCGTTTATTTTTATCTTTATATCGTCTCTGTGAGGACCGTAAAGACTAACTCCTGCGGATATTTCTCTGTCGAGATTTTCCGTAAACAGCTTTAAATAAGCCCGTCTTACGTCGTCTCTTTCCCGAAGTCCGACCTCTATATCGCACTCGTGGATAAGAGAAAGATTTTCCGCACCCTCTGATATATCAAGCATAACCTCTCCTGCGTATTTAGAGAGATTTTCTATATATTTTTCTCTTTCGAGATATATATAAGAGGCGTATTCCGCCATACTCTCGCTCCAGGACCACAGCTCGTCTTTTGTGACGGGAAATCCCTTCGATATAAATTTAAGAGCACAGTTTCTGTTTTCAAGAGCCTTTTTGTAATCCGAATACATTTTAAGGTAGGTACCGTTTATAAGAGAAACCGCAACGTTTAAAAATCCGCGTCTCTCCTCTGGACCGCCCTTTACTATTTTAAGGTCGTCGGGATAGAAAAGCACGCACTTTAGGCTGCCTATCATCTCGGTTACCTTATTTATTTTATATCCGTTTTTTTTGCGAAGACGCTCCTTACCGAAAAGAGCGTATTCAAGAGTCCTGTGATGAATTCCCTCATCGTATTCTACCGATATACGGAAGCCCTCAGTACCGAATTTTACAAGCTCGGAGTCCTCTCTTGCACGAAAGGATTTTCCTCTTGAAAAGATATAAATACCTTCTACGGCGTTAGTTTTTCCCTGAGCGTTTCTTCCGTAAAGAAGATTTACTCCCTCGGTAAATTCTATATCACAGCTTTCAATATTACGGAAATTAGAGGCACGAAACCTTCTTATTATCATTTCTGCTCGTTCATTCTTACGGGAAGTATCATATAGAAATATTTATACTCCTCGTTTTCCTCGGTAGGCTCAATAGTAATAGCCTGCGTCGGGCTCTTTAAGGTTATCTTTATATTTTCACCCTCTGCAACTCTGATGCTGTTGATAAGATAACGGCAGTTAAAGCCTATCTCAAGGTCAGCACCCTCGTGAACGCAATCGAGCTCGTCGTAAACCTTTCCGTTTACCGAAGAAGAAGTAATAGTGAGGAACTGGTCCTCAAGAGAGAGCTTTACGTAGCTCTTTCCGCTTCCCTTTATCTTTTCCTCTGCAATAATATTTGCTCTTTCAAGAGCAGAGAGAATATTATCCTTATCTACTATAACAGAAACGTCGTTATCCTTAGGTATAATTCTCTCGTAGTCTATGTACTCGGAATCGATAGTTCTCGTAAAGAATATAGCGTCGCCCTTCTTTATAATAGCGTGCTTTCTCGAAACGTAGAACTTTACCGTCTCCTCATCACCCTCTGCAAGATTCTTTGAGAGCTCGCCGAGAGCGTGGCCGGGGATAATAAAGGAAAGTCCGAGCTCACCCGACTTGCTTATAGAATTTATATCGCACTTAACCGAGCAGCGGGAAAGAGTATAGCTGTCGCAGGAGATAACCTCCATAAGACCTTCGCTTATTTTAAAGAATGCACCGCAAAGCATGGGTCTGTTATCCTGCTCTGCAATAGAGTGAGAAACCTTACCTATTATAGAACGAAGCTTTTCGGAAGAAATCTCAAATCCTCTGTCGCTTACAAGGTCGGGAAGATTAGGGAAATCCTCACCCTTCATTGCAAACATAGAAAAGGAAGCCTTTCCCGAGGAGATGGTACAGCCGAGCTTATCGTTTATATCAATAGTAATCTCGTCGTCAGGAAGAACTCTTACAGTCTGATAAAGTCTTGCGGCGTTTATAATAAATCTTCCTTCTCTTTCAATAGAGGTAGGTGCGAAAAGAGATCTGTTTCCCTTATTCATATCATAGGTAGAAAGTCTTATCATACCGTCGGGCATTGTTTCAAGAAGCACACCCTCTATCGAGGTAATTGTATTTTTATTGGAAACGGTTCCCATAGCGGGAGTAAGCCTGTTCATAAAAACCGATTTATGTACCGTGAATTTCATTTTGTTCTCCTTTTCTTTTGCGCTGAGCGTTAAATAGATAAATAATAATATGGTAACGGTTATAGTAATAAGGGCTGTCAGCTTTGTTGAAAAGCACTCTAAATCCTTATATTTCAAGGGAAAATTATAAACAAACGGTTGTTAAAAAGCAGAAGATAAAATTCAGTAATTTTTTAACCTCTTATTACATAACAAACCAACATCAAACCAACAGTCAAATTATAAACATTTAAACATAAAAATGTTAAAAACTAAACCGAGAGCTCGTTTGCCATAGCTTCCACCTCGGCGTCAAAGAACTTAACAGTCTTCAAATTAAGCTCCATTTTATTGAGGGAATAAACTACCGTCGAGTGGTCTCTGCCGAAAATCTTTCCTATATTGTCAAGGGAAAGGTCGGTTTTATTTCTTATAAGGTATATGGCAACCTGGCGCGCCTTGGTAATAGTATCGGTCTTCTTCTTAGACTTTATATCGTCCTCGGAAACACCGTATTTTTTGCTTACTACTCTTATAACCCTCTCGACCATAACCTCGTTAGGAACGTTGCCGGGGTCTACGACGGATATAACCTCTTCTATATTCTCTCTGGTTATACCTGCACCCGAGAAGGAATATATAGCGTAAAGTCTTTTTAAAACTCCCTCAATCTGTCTTATATTACTGTTAAGACGCTCTGCAACGTAATGAAGGTCGTCGTTGTTCATCAAAAGACCTATATCGTTGCATTTTTTCTTTATAATAGCGGTTCTGAGCTCTATTGAAGGGGGCTGAACGTCTGCTATAAGACCACCCTCAAATCTTGTCTTAAGTCTGTCCGTCAGAGGCTTGATTTCCATCGGGGGACGGTCAGATGTCATAATTATCTGCTTATCGTTTTCATAAAGAGCAGAGAAGGTGTGGAAAAACTCCTCTTGCGTCGCAGGCTTTCCTGCAATGAACTGAATATCGTCTATAAGAAGGACGTCTGCGGTTCTGTATTTCTCCTTGAAATCCGCCTGCTTTCCCGTAGAGAGAGCCTCAACGAGCTCGTTTAAGAAGGTCTCACTCTTTTTATAAACTATCTTAAGGTCGCTGTGATTTTCCTTCATATAGTTCATAATAGCGTAGAGAAGGTGGGTTTTTCCAAGTCCGGAGTTTCCGTAAATAAAGAGAGGATTATAGTAGCAGGGCTCGCGCGCTACCGCATAGCAGGCAGCCTTTGCAAACTTATTTGAAGTACCCTCTATGAAGTTATCAAAGGTATATTCGTCAATAAGAGAATTCTTTACAGAGCCCTTACTTGAGAGAATATCCTCTATTTCCTTCTCGTGTCTTTCGGTTTCCTCTCTTTTGCTCTCGTCTATCTTTATTTTCTCATCTTCAAGAGAAATATTCTCAGGCTCCTTTTCTTCCTCAAGAGAATAAATCTCAAGCTCTACGGGGAAGCCTATAATCTCCTCAAGAGTGGATTTTATAGAAGAAAAATACCTCGTCATAAGTATTTTCTTTCTAAGCTTCGTAGGAGTTGAAAATCTTGCGGTATCCTCTGTAAGAGAGGTAAGAATAAAATCTCCGAACCATAAATCAAAGGTAGCCTGTGCGGAATCTGTCTTGGAACGAAGCTGCTCGCGCAGTACCTCGGTTATACTCAAAAGCTCATCCATTCTTGTCTTTTGTCCTTTCCTTTTTCCTTTTGAGAAAAAACCTTCTTTAAGGAAAAATAATGCCGAAAATTAAGATAATATAAAACCCTTTTATAAAGGTAAAATACTAATATTTACTAATATATATAATATATAATAATAAGCTATATATATTATAGCACGGAAAAGAATAAAAATCAAGATATTTTGTAAAAAAACCTTTACATAGACAATATAAAGAAAGGTTTACATTCTCTTGGGCTTGCTTTTAAAGAAAACAGAGATAATAAATCCGAAAATAAGGGCTGCGGCAATGCCTGCCGAGGCTGCCGTAAGACCGCCCGAGAGAGCACCTATAAGGCCCTCTTTTTCTACAGCTTCCTTCACTCCCTTTGCTATATTTGCACCGAAGCCGATAAGAGGAACGCTGACTCCGGTCGAAAAGATTTTAAAGAGAGGGTCGTAAACACCGAGGGCGTAAAGAAGAACTCCCGAGGAAACGTATATAACGAGAATTCGTGCCGGAGTGAGCTTTGTTTTATCAATAAGAATCTGCGCAGGGATACATACGAGGCCGCCCATAAGGAAGGATAAAAGAAGCTCGTTTAAAAAATCCATAAAATTCAAGACCTTTCTATTTTGATAAGAGGGGCTATGCCGAAAATACTCTCGCCCTGAAGAAGGCTGGATTTACTCATAAGAGCACCAGTGGATAAAAATAAAATTTTTTCTATTTTATTTTCTTCAAACAGGGGTAAAAAATGATTTGAAAGAACGGCGGCAGAGGTACCGCACCCCGACGCTCCGCTGTGAGTATCCTTTTTATCTGCGTCATAAAGGAGAAGACCGCAATCGGTGTGAAGACCTCTGGCGGCAGGAAGCTTTTTTGAAAGAATATCCCTGAGAATAGACGAGCCGACGGCACCGAGGTCGCCGGTTACTATATAATCAAACTCCTTCGGCGATTCTCCCGACTCCTCAAAATAAGAAATAATGGTATCTGCCGCGGCAAAGGACATAGCCGCACCCATATTTGAGCCGTCCTTTACGTTTCCGTCTATTATTCTGCCTGCCATATAGGCGCTTATTCTTGCACTGCCACCCTCTCTGCCGAGAATAAAGGCACCGCCGGCAGTAGAGGTCCACTGTGCGCTTTTCGCTCTCTGTGCACCGTATTCTATGGGAGTTCTGAACTGTCTTTCCGCGGCGGAATTATGAGAGGTGGTAACCGCCGCACCGAGATTTATATTTTCCGAGGCTTCCATAAAAGAGGAAAGTATCATAAGAGACTCGGTGCAGGTCGAGCAGGCACCGTATACTCCGAGAAAGGGTACTCCGAATGAGGAAAGACCCACAGACGAGGCAACGCACTGATTCTGTAAGTCTCCGGCTACCAGAAGGGAGAGCGACTCGTGCGAGAGATTTGCCTTGGCAAGAGCGGCGTTAAGCGCAATTCTTCCCATCTCCGCCTCTGCAAGCTCAAAGGTCTGCATACCGAAAAGGTCGCCCGAGTCGGTAAGGTCGAATTTTTCACCGAGAGGCCCGTTTTTTTCTTCGTATCCGCCGACAGAGGCTCTCGAAATAAATCTGACAGAGGATTTTAAATTCGTAATTCTTTTCATCATACTTACACCAACAAAAGATAAATATAGTAAATTACTCCGTAAATAAAGCCCGAGAAAATGCCAAAGAGAATAACCGGCCCTGCAACCGTAAAAATTCCCGAGCCGACACCGAGGATAAATCCCTCACTCCTTGCGTCCATAGCCTCGGAGACCACGGCGTTTGAAAATCCCGTAACGGGTACCAGTGTTCCTGCGCCTGCGTGGCGAGCTATATTATCGAAAACCCCGAGTCCCGTCAGAATTGCCGCAAGACCGATAAGCGAGACGCATACGAGAGTAAGTGCGCTTTTTTCGTCAAGAGAGAGGCCGAGGAAAAGAGAGAAAAGAAGTCTTCCTATAAGACAAATAAGCCCCCCGAATAAAAAAGCAAGGAGTGAATTTTTTAAAATGGGAGAGCGCGGAGAGTGCTTTTTTATAAGTCGTTCTTTTTCGTTTTTATTCATAAAATCACCTGCTTTTGTAAACATTTGTTTGTTTTTAAATATTATTTACCGAAGATTGGCTCATTATTTATGAAAATAAAAAAAGCCCTCGAGTGAGAGCTTTTTTAAAGAGAGAGGATATCTATTCCCAAAAAAAGGAGAACGTTGCGGACAAAGAAATTTAAAAGAATGAGTACGGGAATTATGATAAGTAGGTTGGGATTAAATTTTTTTAGAGGCCCCTCGCTGTTTTTTATAAAGGAAAGGAGAGCCGAAAAATCAAGATAGATAATAATTAAAAGGGTGGGTATAAGGGGTGGATAGAATTTAAGAGAATTAAGAAGGTCGAGCCTCAGTAGATAAACGAGCGAGCGCGAGCCGCCGCAGCCGGGGCAATAAATCCGCGTGTTCTCGTAAAAAAAGCAATCGAAGGCTAACTCTCCCATATCCATATAATACTCGACGTAGGCTCCGTAAATGAGAGCTGCCGCGAGAAGAAGGATATTGAGGGGGAGAAAAATAAGTAAAATTTTTCTTCGCAGTGACATAAAATTTTATATACTTTCTATTGATTATTTTAGGAAAATGTGATATTATTAAAATAAGAGTATATTTTACCGAAAGGAGATTAATATGAACGAAGAATTTAACAAGAACACCACCGCGCAGGACGACGGAGAGTACGTCTATAAAACCGTGCTTGAGGGTAAGAAGAAAAGCCGCCTTTGGTCGGTTTTGTCTCTCGTTTTTTCGATAGTGTCGATAATATGCTGCTGTGTTCCCTGGACGGGAGCGATAATCGGAGTACTTTCAATAGTATTCGCTATCGTATCCAGAGTCAGCATCGGCTACTTTGACGGACTTGCAATTGCAGGTCTTATCGTCGGAATCTTCGGCGTAGTCTTCTCGGTAAGTATGATAATATTTATAAATTCGCCGCGGTTTATGGAAATATACAACGAGTATTTAAAGATGCTCGAGGAGAGCGGCGCCGAGGGCGGCATAGAAATTTAAATTTATTTATAAAAGGGGCTTAACTCTTAATGAGAAGCCCCTTTTCCTTTTACTTATAATATTTTTCGCTTAAGGGAATGCTGTAAAAGCGGTCGAGGCCGAATATTCTTCCAAGATACAGTCCGTCAGCACCCGAATTACCTACGAAGTAGAGCCTTGAATTAAACGAGACGGTATCCTGAATACCGAAGGGTATCTTCATACTGTATTTAAGAGAAGACGAGCAGAGATAGTAGCAGGGGATTTCCCTTGCCCCCTCGGGGCTGTTCTCTATTTTAACCGAGCCGACCTCGCCTACCTCGAGCACGTGGAAATCAAGATAGGAAGAAAGAGAGCCGTCGGTGCGTGTGAGGGCGTAGCCAAGACCGTTTGCAAACATACCCTCAACTCCCGAGGGAGAGGCTATAACGCACAGGGGTGTGTCGGTTATACAGAATTTGATTCCGGGGTCTATCTCGTACACCATTATAAGGTCGGAAAATTCTTCATCACCATACTTTACGCGCTGGAAGGTGGGGATTTTCTCGGTATTCTCGGAATTTGTGCCGACGTAGAGGCGTCTGTCGAATATCTCGCACCACTCGGGGGTGACGTAGGTGTTTATAACTCCGTAGTATTCGGCTTTTAGGACCTTTTCAACGAGGTCCTCGTAATAGAACATATAAAGTCCCCTGGGGCCTGTCACGTACAGATATTTTTTATAGAATTCTATTCCCGAGGCACGGGATACAAACGACGTGCCGTCCTCGTTTATAAGGTCGGTATAGGAAATCTCGCCGTCGTTTCTGATAAGATATATTCTTGCGGCGCCGGTTTCTGCAAGGTAACCCGAGATGCAGACTCCGTCAGGCACCGAGCAGTATCCCTCGGGTACGAAGCCCTCGGAAATACCGGGGATTTTTCCCTCGTCTTCCGCCACGGAATAAAACTCTGCGCACCTTACGTAATTATATGTGTAAAGACCTGCGGCGGCGACCGAGCCAAGAGTTAATACGGTTAAAACGGAGATAAGTATGATTTTAAGTATTTTCATTTAAGTCCTCTTGCCAGACGGGCTTTTTATTTAAAGAAAGGGCTCGCTCGGGAAGTAGAGGAGCCCTTATATATTTACTTTATGAGGAAGAAATATGCAGCAGCTGCGGCTGCGGCGAGTGTGAGGATAATAGAGAGGGTGGAAAGGAATATTCTTCTCGCCCGGCGTCTTTTAACGAAGTTGCGTGCCTTGCGAAGATAGACGGAGATGGGGTCCTTTTTCTTGTTAAGGTCGCGCTTGAAGCCCTCGAGCCAGCGAAGGTCGAGCTTGTTTATCTCCTTTATATTATCGAGAGCGCCTTCCTCGTGAGCTATGCGGTTTCTTATATTCCTGTATTTAACCAGACGCGCAACAACCTCGTCTCTGCCGGGAGCAAAGCGCGCGTTTATAAGTCTGTTTATATACTCGGTTACTCCGCCGGAGACGGTGCCGAATTTAAGACAGCAAATTTTGTCAAGCTCTATAAAAGAATTGAGAAATGCCGTATTGGTTTTTTTTGCCATTTCCGTCCCCCTTTTTCCCAAAAAGTTATTAGAATTATTTTACTACATTATTGCTCCTTTTTCAAGGGGTTATTCAAAATTTTAGAATAAAAATAAAAAATTATTAAAAAATATCAAAAATTTGTTGCTTTATTTCTCTCGGTGTGTTAAAATGAAAAAAACCGAAGGGGCGGCGTTCTTTTCTTTTTTGGTAGCCCTCAAGCCCCTTTTCTGCCACCCGAAAGGAGAAAAATATGCAGATATTCAATACGGTAAATTTGTGCATCGGCGCGGTTTTCGCCCTTTGCTATTTCTATCAGATAGTATATATTTTCATAGCCTATATAGGCGGAATAAAGCACTTTCCCGACGCACCCCCGAAGAAATACGCCGTTCTTATTGCGGCGCGCAACGAGTCGGCGGTTATAGAGAATCTTCTCGCTTCCCTTGCCGAGCAGGATTATCCGAAGGAGTTTCTTAAAATATTCCTCGTTGCCGACAACTG
The DNA here is from genome assembly GCA_045653745.1 of Eubacteriales bacterium. Lineage (GTDB taxonomy): Bacteria > Bacillota > Clostridia > Oscillospirales > CAG-272 > UBA1740. Next base: position 10,528 of record JAZOMD010000106.1, read on the forward strand.
TACCGACAACACCGCAGAAATTGCTCGTGCACACGGTGCGATAGTTTACGAGAGATTTAACCAAGAGGAGCGCGGAAAGGGCTATGCTCTCAATTACCTTATAAAGTGTATAGAGCGCGACTATAAGGACGATATGCCCGAGGCTTATATAGTTTTCGATGCCGATAATACGATGGAGAAAAACTATATTACCGAGATGAACAAGGCGCACTCGGCAGGCTACGAGGTCGTTACCTCGTACAGAAACGCATCAAATTACGGAGACGGCTGGCGCGCGGCAGGTCAGGGAATGTACTTTATCCGTGACGCGAGGATAATGAATCTTGCGCGTATGAGAATCGGCTCGAACACCTTCGTTGCCGGCACGGGATTTCTTTTCTCGCGCGAGCTGTGCGAGAGATACGGCGGCTGGCCCTTCCACTGCCTTACCGAGGACGGCGAATTTACTATGCACAACGCGGTAAACGGTGCGCGTACGGGATATTGCAACGACGCGGTGTTCTACGACGAGCAGGCGGTGGATATGAAGACCTCGTGGAATCAGCGCCTTCGCTGGTGCAAGGGCGGACTTCAGATATTCAGAAAGTATCTTTCCTCGCTCATAAAGGGAATTTTCTCAAAGAGAGCGCTCTCCTGCTTTGATATGACGATGTGCCTTACCCCTGCCTACTTCATTTCAATATCGGCGGTGGTTATTAACGTCGTAATGACCGCGGTGCTCCTTATTCTCGGCGTGCCCCCGATTCCCATACTCCTCTCTCTTGTGCGTATGGTTTTGGCGGCTTACGCTATGCTCTTTATCTTCTCGGTGTGCGTAACCGTATCCGACTGGAAAAGACTGCGCGCGAGCGCCTTTAAGAAAATTCTTTATATGTTCACCTTCCCCGTGTTTATTTTCTTCTTTATTCCCCCTGCATTCGTTGCACTTTTCAAGAAGGTGGAGTGGAAGGCTATACGCCACGGAACGAAGAAATAAAAACCTTAATGAAAAACGAAATGACGGAGACGCCGCGGCGCTCTCCGTCATTTTTATATGCTAATAATCAGAAATTCTCAAGGAAATCTTCACCGCAAAGCAGCTTGATTATATCGTCGAGATCCTCGTTATCCTCGTAGGAGAGAATGAGGGTCTTCTTTCTTCCCTTGCCCTCTATCTTGACCTTTCTGCCAAGGTGAGACTGCATCTTTATTTCGAGCTCGCGGAAATAGTCAACGACCGTAGGCTCTTCCTTTTTCTCAACGGGGGGCTTCTTCGGCTTGTTTATCTCCTTGACGGCTTCCTCGAGTGCACGCACGGAGAGGTCTTCTTCCACCGCGCGCTCTGCAAGGAGCATCATATCCTCGCGCTCTCTTACACCGAGAAGCGTACGCGCGTGGCCTGCGGAGAGCTCCTTCGATGCAACGAGGGTGAGTATCTCGTCGGGCAGGTCGAGAAGACGAAGGGTGTTAGCAATTGCGCTGCGGCTCTTTCCGACCTTCAAGGAAAGCTCCTCTTGGGTCATATCGTACTCCTCTGCGAGCGCCTTATAGCCGAGAGCCTCCTCAAGCGGATTGAGGTCCTCTCTCTGTATATTCTCGATAAGGGCGATTTCTGCCGCCTTCTTATCGTCTCGCTCGAGCACGATGGCGGGTATCTCGGTAATTCCTGCGAGCTTGGACGCGCGGAAACGGCGCTCTCCTGCGATTATCTGGTAGCGACCCTCGCCGTACTCTCTGACGAGTATGGGCTGAAGAAGGCCGTTTTCCATAATAGAGCTTGCAAGCTGCTCGAGAGCTTCTTTATCAAAGTATTTACGGGGCTGGTCGCTCTTGGGGTCGACTAGGGAAATTTTTATTTTAGAAATCTCGCCTTCGCCGCGAGAGCTCTCCTCCTCGAGAGAGTTGTCGAGGAAAGTAGCGTCAAGTCCTCTGCCGCGGCCGCTGTTCTTTTTTCTTGCCATTGAAAAAGCCTTCCTTTTCGTTGTTATTATATCGTAAGAGTTTGTTTTTTTGTGATTTTGATTGTCTGAATATCGAAAAACGGTTGTTTTTCCTTCGCTTGTGGGGATTTTACTCCGTTTTTTAAAGATTTTTCTCGCGGTAAACTTCCCGTTTTTACCCTACCGCGTGCGGAAAATGCCGTCTTTTTATCTGGATACGGGAGAAAAAACCGAAATTTTAAGCACCGTGGGGCGCTATCGCCTAGAAAGTTGCGATTTGCGCATAACTTGTGGGGGTTACGCAAGATAATCAAGCAAAAAGTGCCGCGAATGTGGGTAACCAATTAAATCCTGAGCATCAATTCCTTTGCTACGGCGGCGTATTCAAGAGAGCCCTTGCCGTAGGGGTCGTGGTAGCAGATAGGCTCGCCGTAGCCGGGCGCCTCGGATATACGGACGGTTCTCGAGATAGGAACCTTGAAGAGCTGGTCGGCGTAGTACTTTTTGAGCTCGGCAACGACCTGACCCGTGAGGGTGAGTCTTCCGTTATACATAGTGAGGAGAATTCCCACAATCCTGAGGTCGGGGTTATAGAGCGTGCGGATTTTCTTTACCGTGTTGAGCAGCTGCGACATGCCCTCGAGCGAGTAAAACTCGCACTGCATAGGGATTACGATACCGTCAGAAATTGAAAGCGCGTTGACGGTAAGCATACCGAGCGAGGGGGGACAGTCGATGAATATGTAGTCGAAGTCGTCCTTCACCGAGTCGAGCGCGATTTTCGTGAAGTTCGCGCCTTCCTCGAGCTCGTAAAGCTCGAGCTCTGCACCTGCGAGGTCGATGGTTGCCGGCACTACCGAGAGATTCTTGAAGCGCGTCTTTATAATGGCGTCCTTAACGTCGCAACGACCGATGATTACGTCGTAAATAGTGTTTTTAATCTTGGATTTGGGGAGTCCGAGACCGCTGGTGGCGTTGCCCTGAGGGTCCATATCTATCATCAGCACCTTCTTGCCCTTGTTTGCAATCTGTGCCGATATATTTACGCAAGAGGTGGTCTTGCCAACTCCGCCTTTCTGGTTAGAAAAGGATACAACCTTTGCCATTTTTTCTCCGTCCTGATCTTATTTTCTTTGCGCTCTCGCGCTGTATTTCTCTGAAGTCGCGCACACAACAGTGCGCCAAAAGCCGCGCCCGAATCGGTATGACCAAAGTCACGCGTCCGAATCCGCGCTAGAATGTGCCCTGGAGCGCACGCCTCAAGGCTCGCTTGAATCCGTATGCGCAAAGCCTCGCGCTTGAATACGCGCTCGAATTGTGCCCTGAAGCATACGCCTAAGGTCGCAACCCCAAATACGCACGTTCAAAGCCGAGCCCGAACACGTGCGACTAAAGCCTCGCTTAAACGCGTGCACGGTTGTGTCCTGGAGTACACACAGAAGGCGGCGCTCAAATCCGTGTCCGAATGTGTCCTGGAGTACACACGGAGGGTAGCGCTCGAATACGTACGCTCAAATCCGCTCGCCGAAAGTGCGTTCCGTTCGCCTTAGTTTGTCTGCTTGCCGTCCATGACCGCGTGCTTATCCCATCGCAAGCCTTGTATAATAGATAGTTTGTTTTATCGCCGCAAAACTCCAACATATATTGCCAAAATTTGCCAAAATACAACAAATCTCGAGAATTTCTCCCTGCAAACAGCCCTTGAATAAAGGTTGAGGGCGCATGAAACGGTAATAGGTATACCGCGCCGCAATAACGAAAAAACACGTGTCTGATTACCCCCCCCAAAAGCGCGGAGCTGATAACCGAAAAACAAGGAAGGCGCAACTAAAAAAGCGGTAAAAAAACAATGAGAGTGGCGCGTGGGTTATCGGCGGAAAAAACGATGTGAAATCCCTTCTCTGCCGCCTCGCGCGTATCAACATCTTAACAAGAATATTATACAATATATTTAGAGCAAAGTCAAGTTTGAAAATGGTAAAAAACAAAAAATATAGCCGATTTTGCCGCATTATTTTGGTCTTTTTTAAAATTTTCGCAACTTTCGCTCAGAGGCGCTGCCGCTTGTGAATTGAAAATTTCTACCAACCCGGAAAACGTGTCTTACACAAAGAAAAATAAAACGCTTTGCAACTCAAAAACATCTTTATCGAGCGAAAAGAAACAATTAGAATATCGAAATACGCCTGCGCGCTGCTTATCGAAGCGGACTGCGCATTGCATATAGAAATACGCCTGAGCGCTGCGTATCTAAACAGGTCTGGGCGTTGCATATCGAAACAGTTTTGCGCGCTGCATATCGAAACAGTTTTGCGCGTTGCATATCGAAACGGTTCTGCACTTCGCATATCAAAACAGACTTATACTCCGAGCTCCGACGCCCCCACCTGCCCTCTATCAGCTCTGAACCAAATTTACCGTCCGTATAAGTCTCCCCAAAGGCGAAAAAACGCCTGCGCCGGGAAACAAGCGAGTTTTTCTGCCGTACAACTTTTCTTAATGCACGCGTGCGATAAGAAATACAGCTTTTAGCTATGTTTTTTTTGCGTATAAACGCCTGCAAGCTGGGGCGCAAGCCTTTTCGCAGAACTCAAATTAGCTTTCCGGGGAGTTCCGATTAACCTTCCACGGAGCTCTATTAACTTTCTACGGAACTCCCATTAACCTTCCGGGGAGCTCGTATTGACTTTTTGCAGAGCTCGGATTAATCTCGTATAATGCAGATAAATGCCGCCTTTGGTGTGTGTTTTTGGTGAATAAGCGCTTATAATAAGGGGCACAAGCCTTTTCGTGGCGCTGCGGCTAACTTCCCACAGAGCTACGGCTAACTTCCCACAGAACTGCGCCAAGCCCACGCGAGGTAATCAAATGCAGATTTTGCTTGTGGTTTTGATGCATAAATGCCCACAATAGCGAGAGCGCGCGAGTATTTCTTCGGAGTTTTGCTAAAGCTAACGTAAATAATCCGATAACGCCTGCTTGCCGTTTGGAGTGGAAGTACACGCGGAAACTTTCTAAATAATTCTATCAAGCACACTTCTCTGTTGTTTATATCGCTTTTGCGAGTTGTTCTCTATTCGTTCGCGCGGATTGCCTTGGGATGCAAGAACCAAACCCAACGAAGTTATGAGAGTTTTTTGCTATGTTTCACGTGAAACAATGGGTGAAACGCCCTGGAATGCTCAAAAATCCTCAAAAAAACCGCCAAAAATCCAAAAGACGGGCACGAAAATCGCATTTTCTTCGAAAAAAGGCAGGGAACAGTAATGTTTCACGTGAAACATAGTGAAATCTTCGCTAGAATACACACACAGATGCCGCCCTGATAAGTTCCGAGAGACAACAAGAAAGAACAAAAACGTGGGATAGAACGGTCAAAAACACCCCTAAATGCTCTCAAAACACATTGTTTCACGTGAAACAATGGCGAAAAAGGGCTAAAATGGGCAAAAGAGCGCGTGTAGCGCTTAATCCTCCTTTTGTTTGAAGGGCGCAGTAGAAGAGTTGGCGGTGTTTTATCCGTGCGTTGGTAAATGCAGGTTTTGCCGTGTTTTTTGGTAGAAGGAGCGCAAATTCATGTCTTTAAGCTGCGTTTTGGATAAATTTTGCGGATTTTTGTGCGAGAAAAAAACGGTTTTGTGCCTTTTCGGCTGATTTGGAGTTCTTTTTTTTGAGATTTTTCGCCTTTTATCTGTACTTTTGCACTCAAAAAGTCTTTTTTGCCTATATTTTAAAGTTGTTTTGTTGTTTTCTTTAGAATAACGAGCTGATTGCGCGCGCTTGTTGTCGTGTTGTTTTTCTCTAATTTTTGGTGGTTTTTGCGCTGTTTGGGGCTGCTCGGGTGATTTTGGAGCTGATTTTGAGCCTCTCGGGTGATTTTGAGCCTGTTTTTTTGGCTTTTTGGGCTATTTTTAGGATTTTTCGAAAAATTTGTGCGTTGGTAAATTGTGGCAAATGGCGAAATTCGCAAAATTTGCGAAGGCTTAGAACTGAAAAATGTATGCACGCCAAGGAATAAATATGCACAAACACCGAATAAAAACGCAAGATTTCCTTCTTGATATGCATAAAGTGGCAGGCGTTGTTTTTTGCTTTTAAATGTTTTTTATGCTTTTAAAAGATGTAATATTCTCTTCCGGCTGACAGGGAATTGAACTCACAAGGTTTTAAGATATTCAACCTCCATTTATCCGTTGCCGAATTTTTCTCAAATTTCCGCATACTTCTTGGTGAGATGGCTCGCCTATGTAAAAAACAATTCTTTTTAAACGGCTTCGCGTTTTTGGGCTCGGCGGTTAGGGATTTTTAGTGCGTTTTATTTGTCATTGTCATCAATATTTTTTATCCTTGCCATCAACGGTTTTTATCCTTTTATTGCTCCTTTTCTCTTGACTATGTGACGTGGTTGAGCTATAATATAGATGTAATGTATTGCTGATTTGCGGTCTCGTTTTGGACCGCTTTGCTAGTAGCAATACCGAAAAGGATTTTTCTGCGCCGCCTCTGCGGCAGAGTGGAGAAGTATATGAAAAACACAAGAATATATCTTATAAGGCACGGCGAGAGCCTCGGAAATGCGATACATCAGATGCTCGGCCATACGGATCTTGATCTCTCTCCGTTTGGGTACGTGCAGGCCGAGGCGACGGCGAAGGAGCTTGCAGACGTTCATTTTGACGAAATTCATTCGAGCGACCTTCTGCGCGCCTACAACACCGCCCTGCCTCACGCCCGTATGCGAGGACTCCCGGTGCTCGGTAATAAGGGGCTGCGCGAGATATTTCTCGGCGCTTGGGAAGGGAAGCTGGTCTCGGAAGTTATGGAAGAATACGGCGAGGACGCGTATGTGAAGGACTGGCGCGGCGGTTTTGGCACGTTCAGATTTCCCGAAGGAGAGAGCGTGCGCGAGGCTTGCGCCCGATTTACTGCCGAAATTACGAAAATATCGCGACACGCCCCCGGAAAAACCCTTCTTTTGGCGGCACACGCTGCCGTTTTGCGTTCCTTCTACGCCAGCATATCGGGAATACCCTTTGAGGAAATGGCAGAGAAGACCGAGTTTCCTGCGAATGCCTCGTATTCCGTGGTCGAATTTGACGGGGAGCGCTTCATTCCTATTGAATATTCTCACGACGATTATCTCGCCGACGTTGTACGAACTTGAGGATTTTCTTCTCTTTTGCTCGTAAATGTAAATAATAATTGTCAAAAACGGCACACAACGCTTAATTCCCCCGATTTTTGAGGTTGGCACCGTTGCTTTTTTGAAAACGAAGCAGGGCTTATGAAAGGTGTAAATAAAATGAACACGGAAATTTATCTGGTCAGGCATGGAGAGAGCCTTGCGAATCTCGAGCACAAGCTGGCAGGAGCGTGCGACGTGGCTTTGAGCGAGCTTGGTGTCCTGCAAGCAGAGGCGACCGCCGAGGCTCTTTCGGGCGTTCGGTTCGACGCCGTCTATTCGAGCGATCTCTCGCGTGCTTATAACACGGCTCTGCCGCACGCGTCAAGGCGCGGTCTCGACGTGGTCGTCGTAGGGGAGCTGCGCGAGATGAATCTCGGCGAATGGGAAGGAATGACGGTGCCCGATATTATCGACCGCTACGGTGCCGAGTCTTACAAGGGCGGTTGGCAGGATTCCTTCGGCACCTTCAGGGCGCCGGGTGGAGAGAGCACCGCGGAATGTGCAGAGCGCGTTTATTCGGCTATAAAGAAAATCGCCTGCGAAAATCCCGGTGCGCGAATACTGATAGTTTCTCACGGAGCGGCGCTGCGAACCTTCTGGGCTCGGATATCGGGGATTGCTCCTTGCGATATCGCGCATAGCCTTCCGTACCAGAGCAACGCTTCTTATTCAAGAGCCGATTTCGACGGTGAGAAATTCAGTCCGATTGAATTTTCGGTGGACGGCCATCTTGCCTCGGTAGGCATAACCAAGGTCGATTGGTGAAAGGCATAACCAAGGTCGGTTGGTGAAAGGTGTAACCAAACTCGATTAGTGAATGAATAAATAAACATAAAGTCCGACGCAACGCCTTTCGGCTCGCGTCGGACTGCTTTATTCGTAATTTTCGTAAATTTTTTGCGTTCTGATATGGGGGTTGTCTCTCTTTCGCCGTTCATTGCGAATTCGTCGGTTAATCCTTTTCCGAAAGCAGCGACAGGAGAATTTTCTTCACTTCGTCAAAGGTGCTCGAGGAGTTTATCGCGGCTCTTGCCGCCGCCGCGCCAAGAAATCCCTTGAAGTAGAGGGCGATCTGCTTTCTCGCTTCGGGTATGGCAACGCGCTCGCCCTTGTCAAGTACGGCGTATTCAAGCTGTCTTATCGCGGTAAAAACGCGCTCCTCTCTGCTGACGGGTGTGGCTTCTTTTCCCTCGAGAGTGTCGGCTATTTCTCGGAATATAAACGGATTTCCGACAGCGCCTCTGCCGACGGCAATACCGTCAGCCCCCGTTTGGTTAAGAAGTGCGAGCGCGCTTTCGCCGTCTGTGACGTCACCGTTTGCTATAAGGGGAATCTTAATCGCGCGCTTTACCCTGCCGATAATCTCTCTGTCTGCAAGGCCGCCGTACATTTGCTCCCTCGTGCGCCCGTGCACGCAAACGAGCGAAGCTCCGCCTGCCTCTGCCGCGAGGGCACAGTCAACGGCGTTTATCGTATCTGCGCTTATGCCTGCGCGCATTTTCACGGTTACGGGAAGGTTGGTTGCGAGCCTCACCGCCTCGGTGATTTTTTCTATCAGAGATGGGCTCCTCATAAGCGCCGAGCCCTCGCCGTTTGAGAATATCTTCTTTACGGGACAGCCCATGTTTATATCTATTGCTACGGGGCGCACGCCCTCAGGCGGCTCGGAAAGACGCCTTGCCGCCTCTGCCATTGTGGCAGGGTCGTTTCCAAAAATCTGAAGCGCTACGGGCCCCTCGTCGGGCAGTATTTTTGCAAGGGTGAAGGTCTTTTTGTCGCCGAAAACGACCGCCGTGGCGCTGACCATCTCGGTCACGGTGTACTCCGCGCCGTATTCGTGCGCTACAAGGCGCATTGCGCGGTCGGTATATCCTGCCATAGGCGCGAGCATTAGCCCGTGTTTTAGCTCGGTGTTTCCTATTTTCATAAGCCCTCTCCCTTCGTTTTTAATACATTTTACCACACGTCGCTCTCTTTTTCAAGAGTCTTTCGGAATATTCGCAAATCATCTTGAAAACGCGCGCGTTCTGTGTTAAAATATTTTCGTAAGAAAGATAACGAGAGAGCTGTTTTTAAGATGATGAAAAAAACGATTGATACTTTGATACTTGAGCTCAAAAATTACGCACTTGAGCGCGGTCTTATCGAGAAGGCCGATGAGGCGTACGCCGTCGCAAGCCTTATGCAGATTTTCGTGTGCGACGACTTTAATCCGACCACGCCCGACGAGGGACGCGAGCTTGCGGATATACTTGCGGATATGCTCGACCTTGCATACGCAAGAGGCCTTATACCCTCGAACACCGTTGACTACCGCGACCTCTTTGATACGAGGATAATGGGAGCGCTCTCCCCCCGTCCCTCTGAGGTGATACGCCTCTTTAACGAGCGCTACGCTCGCTCTCCGAAGGAAGCGACCGACGGCTTTTATAAGCTCGCCTGCGACTCGAACTACATAAGAGTTGACCGTATTGCAAGAGATATGAGATGGACCGCGCCCTCGCCCTACGGAGTGATGGATATTTCGGTAAACCTCTCTAAGCCCGAGAAGGACCCGAGGGCTATCGCCGCGGCAAAGGCTATGCCGCAAACTGCGTTTCCGCGCTGTGCGCTCTGCCACGAGAACGAGGGATTTGCAGGCAATATTTCTAAGCCTGCGCGCCAGAATCTGCGCCAGATTCCCTTCGATATGGCAGGAGAGAGATGGTATCTTCAGTATTCTCCCTATGTGTATTATAACGAGCACTGTATTGCCCTTTCGGCAGAGCACGTGCCTATGAAAATAGACCCCCAGAGCTTCAGAAAGCTCATAGGCTTCGTTCGCGCTTTCCCCCATTACTTTATCGGACAGAACGCAGACCTTCCGATAGTCGGCGGCTCTATCCTCTCGCACGACCATATGCAGGGCGGAAGATACACCTTTGCAATGGAGCGCGCGCCGATAAGAGAGAAAATATCCTTTGTGGGATTTGAGACGGTGGACGCAGGAATCGTCGATTGGCCTATGTCGGTAATACGCCTTTCTTCTCTTGATACCGACTCACTTCTTTCTCTTGCGGATAAAATTCTTTTCGCCTGGCGCGGATATACCGACGAGGCGGCTTTTGTCTTTGCAAGCACGAAAGGTGAGCCCCATAACACGATAACGCCTATCGCAAGAAGGCGCGGCGAGCTTTACGAGCTCGACCTCGTGCTCAGAAATAACATAACCACCGAGGAGCACCCCCTCGGCGTTTACCACCCACATAAGGAGCATCATAACATCAAAAAGGAGAACATCGGACTTATAGAGGTTATGGGTCTTGCCGTTCTTCCCGCGAGGCTCGAAAAGGAGCTTGCAAGGCTTGAAGAGGCTATCCTCGCAGGCGAGTGTGTGCGCGACGTTCCGCTTATCGAAAAGCACGCAGAGTGGCTCGATAGGTTCAAGGATAACTACACCTTCACCGAGGAAAACACTATGGAGATTCTGAAGAGCGAGGTCGGAAAGACCTTCGTAAGAGTTCTTGAGGACGCAGGTGTTTACAAAAATACCGATGAAGGAAAAGCGGCGTTCAGACGCTTTATTGATAGCATAAACGCTTAATTTGACAACTAAACTATACAAAAGGAGAGGAATTTATGGCCGAGAGAGCTTGGACTGACGAGCAGCTATCCGCTATTGAAACGAGAGACAGAAGCCTTCTCGTAAGTGCGGCGGCAGGCTCGGGAAAGACGGCTACGCTGACCGAGCGTATAATAAGGTCGCTCACGGATAGCGAAAATCCCGTCGATATAGATTCTCTCCTTGTCGTCACCTTTACAAAGGCGGCGGCATCCGAGCTTTCGGCAAAGCTGTCGGCAGCGCTCGCCGATGCCGTCAGAAATAATCCCCAGAACAAGCGCCTCGAGAGGCAGCTTTTTATGCTCCCTGCGGCAAAGATACGCACCATAGACTCCTTCTGTGGGGAGATACTGCGCTCGTCTGCCGACAGAGTGGGAGTGCCGCCCGGGTACAGAATTGCCGATGCGGCAGAGACCGAGCTGCTCGCTTCCTCGATAGCAGACGGACTTATCGAGTCGGTTTTCAGAGGAGAGCTTCCCGAGGTAGCGACTCCCGAGGAGCTCGACCGCCTTTCCGACTGCCTGACCGATTCCGGTCGCAACGAGGAGCTCTCCGAGGTCTTCCGCTACCTTCGCTCGCGCTGTGACGCGGCTGTGGACGGAGTTGATTCGCTCGAGGAGCTCGTCGATATATACAACCCAGAGAACTACACCTCTGCCGAAAATACCCCGTACGGCGCTTACATTATAGAGCGCGCAAAAGAAGCCGCCGAGCATTATTTTTCCTCTATGCAGAGGATAGAGGCGCAGCTTCTTTCGGGAGATAAAAAGGACCTTGCCTACACCGTGCCGATTGCGGCGGATATAAGTCTTCTTCGCTCGCTTCTCGGAGCGAGGAGTTATACCGAAATGCGCGAGGCGTTTTCTGCGCTTGAATATGAAAGAATGCCCTCGGTGCGCGGAGAAAAGAGCGCGGCAGCGAATGATTACCGCGTAATGCGCACGCTGATGAAAAAGGAGCTTACCGCCCTTTCTTCCTATTTTCTCTACACCGACGGCGAGATAGGAGAGCTCTTTTCTGAGCTTTATAAAACCTTAACGCCTCTCGTGCGCTTTATCCGCAGGTTTGACGAGACCTTCCTCGAGGAAAAGAGGCGGCGCGGTGCGCTCTCGTACGCCGACGTCGAGCATTACGCCTACAAGTGCCTCGTGAAGGACGGCGAGCCGACCGATATAGCCCTCAATCTCCGCAGGGCGTTTTCGGCTATCTACATTGACGAGTATCAGGACGTCAACGCGATACAGAACGCAATCTTCGACGCAATCTCGCGCGAGGACAACAGATTTATGGTCGGAGATATCAAGCAGAGCATTTACGGATTTCGCGAGGCGAGACCCGAGATATTCTCGCGCTTGAAGGAGGAGCTTCCGCCTCTCTCCGAGTCGCGTGCAGGCGGCGCGGCGGCGATATTTATGTCGAAAAACTTCAGATGCGACGAGGGTATCGTTGATTTTGTCAACTCGGTCTTCGACGGCGCATTCTCCTACCTCGGCGAGTCCATCGGATATACCTCTGGCGACCGCCTCGGTTACGCTAAGCTGCATAAGCCCTATCCCGAGCCCGAATACAGAGCTCCCGAGGTCTATATGCTCGACAAAAAAAGCACCCGTCCGTCGGACGAGGACGAGACGGACGACGACCTCGACGCCCCTGCCACGGTTGCAGAGGAAATCAAAAGACTTTTAAGTGACGGGGTGCTCGACTCGGGTGAGCCGATAAAGCCATCCGACATAGCCATAATAATGCGCTCGGCAAAGGGGCGCGACGTCCTTTACGCAGAGGCGCTCGCCCTCTGCGGCATACCCGTGAAAATTTCGGGCGCTAAGGAGTTCTTCCTCTCCTCGGAGGTTCTGCTCGCGCTCTCGCTTCTTAACGCTATCGACAACCCGAGAAGGGATATATACCTTGCGGCGACGATGTGCTCGCCCCTCTTTGGCTTTACTCCCGACGACCTCTACGCCATAAAGCGCGGCCGTGACAAGGACGAGGTGCTTTATACCTCACTTACGGCATACGCCGTCGAGCACCCCGAGGACGAAAAGGTGGGCTGTTTTCTCTCGCGCCTTGCATACTACCGCGAGATTTCCGAGGGAGTCGGCGCCGACACTCTTATCTATAAGCTCTACCGCGAAACGGGTCTTCTCTCGCTCGCCTCGCGCTCGGGTGGGCGCGATAACCTTCTGCTCCTCTACGATTACGCAAGAGGCTACGAGGCAGGCGGCTACCGAGGACTTTACAGCTTCATAAGCTTTATAAACAGTGTAATAGACAAGAAGGCGTCTTTTGACGAAAGAAGGGATAGCGACAGCGAGAACGCCGTGTCGATAGTCACCGTGCACTACTCGAAGGGACTTGAATATCCCGTTGTTTTCTTCGTAGATGCAGGTTCGAAATACTCGAATAAGGACGCGAAAAACCGCCTCGCTTATGCCGAAGGATTTGGCATCGCGCTCTGGCTCAGAACCCCTTCAGGGCTCGCAATTGTAAACAATCCTGTACATAACGTGATAAATCACTATGTTTTCAGGAAGAATTACGAGGAAGAGCTGCGCGTGCTTTACGTTGCGCTAACGAGAGCGAGGGAGAGACTTTTCGTCGTCGGAACGGCACCTACCGTAAAGCGCGAGGAGTATCTTGAAAAGGTCGGTGTTTTAAGAAATTACGCCTCTCGATACTCGGCGAGAAATCTTTCCTCGAGTCTTGAGGTTGTACTCGTTTTCTCGGGAAGGGAGCCCGTATTGCCGAGCGCTGTATCTGATACGGAAATGCCTGAGGGCGAGGAAGCTCCCGTCCCCGAGCTCGTATCCACCGAGGGGCTATGCGAGAGCCTGCTTTCGCGCTTTGCATACGAATATCCAAGCCCCGAGGAGACAGACATACCCGAAAAGCTCTCGGTCTCGAGGGCGACCCCGACCCTGCTTGACGGAACGGAAGGCGCCGAGCTTTCCTTCGATACCGAAAGAGAGAGGGCTCTCTTACCACTCTTTATGTCGGGCAGAAGTGCCGACGAGAGCGCAAAGAGGGGTATCGCGACCCACCTTATGCTCCAGTTCTGCGACCTATCGCGCCTTGCCTCGGACGGTGCCGAGGCGGAGCTTATGCGCCTTTGTGAAAACGGATTTATTTCCCGAGAGGACGGCGAGCGCGTGCGCGTATCGGAGATTGCTCTTTTTGCAAAATCCGCCCTTTTTCGCGACATGTGTGGGGCAAAACGCCTCTGGCGCGAGCTCCGATTCAACGCAGAGCTACCTGCGGCGCTATTTACCGAGGACGAGGAAAAGAGGGAGCTTCTCTCCGGGAAAACCGTTCTCTTGCAGGGAGTTATCGACTGTATAATCGAGTACCCCGACGGAAGTCTCGGCGTCTTCGACTATAAGACCGACAGACTGACAAAAGAGGAGCTCTCGGAGAGAGAGCTCGCCGAGAAAAAGCTGCGCCGGGCACATTCGCGCCAGCTCTCGCTCTACGCGTTAGCGGTGGAGAAAATGCTTGGCAAGCGCCCGTCGCGCGTTGCCGTTTATTCTCTGCCTCTCGGTGATACGGTTGAGATAGAAGTATAAAAGACCTTATTGCACACAAAAAGAGCGAGAAAAGGGTGATGGTCTTAGCGGAGAAATTTTAAAAACCGTTAAGTGCGAGCATCGCGTTTGACTGGTCAAACGAATTATGGGCTAAGCCCTAACCCTTATACAAGCAGAAAAGAGCAAGGATAAAAGGATTAAAACCTTCTATTCTTGCTCTGTCTTTTTCTTCTGTCGATATGTCAACTTCGTTGACTCGATATGCTTTCGCTACGCTCAAGCTCGATATATTGTCGCTATGCTCCAATTCGATATGAGATAAATCCCTCGTTTGCGAAGCAAACATATCGAGTGCGCAAGCACATATCGAACGCCGCAGGCGTATATCGAAAATCCCGTGAGGGATTTATCTCGATGCGTGTTCTCCGTTAAGGATAACACGCTAAATTCCTCGCTCTTTTCTTTATTTGTGAGGTTATAAATCAGAGGTGAAGCACTCTGTCCTTTATCTCCTCGGTTCTTCCCTGATTCCAATACTGCGTGCCGATATAACCGCAGGTGCGCCTTGCTACGTTCATTTTCGACTGGTCACGGTTGTGGCAGTTCGGACATTCCCAGACGAGTTTTCCGTCCTCGTCCTTCTTTATCTCTATCTCGCCGTCGAAGCCGCAATTCTGGCAAAAATCGCTCTTAGTGTTAAGTTCAGCGTACATTATGTGCTCATAAATGTACTCCATAATGCCGAGAGTCGCCTCGATGTTGTTCTGCATATCGGGCACTTCCACGTAGGAGATCGCGCCGCCGGGGGAGAGCGCCTGGAACTTCGCCTCGAGCTCGAGCTTGGCGAATGCGACAATAGGCTCGGTGACGTGGACGTGGTAGGAGTTGGTGATGTAGCTCTTGTCGGTTACGCCCTCGACTATGCCGAATCTCTTTTGTAAGCACTTTGCAAACTTGTAGGTCGTGCTCTCAAGAGGCGTGCCGTAGAGCGAGTAGTCTATATTCTCTTCGCTCTTCCATTTTGCGGTATAGGAATTAAGCATTCTCATAATCTCGAGTCCGAGTTCCTCGCCCTCGGGCTCGGTGAGCTTCTTGCCCGCAAGGGCGTACACGCACTCCCAGAGTCCTGCGTAGCCGAGAGAGAGGGTAGAGTAGCCGCCGTAGAGGTACTCGTCAATTACCTTGCCCTTTGGGAGTCTTGTGAGCGCACCGTACTGCCAGAGAATGGGTGCTGCGTCGGAGAGCGTGCCGAGGAGTCTTTCGTGCCTTGCGCGCAGAGCCTTGTGGCAAAGAGCCATTCGCTCGTCGAAAATCTCGCGGAATTTTTCCATATCTCCGCCCGCCGAGAGTCCGATGTCAACGAGGTTTACCGTAACGACGCCCTGATTGAATCTGCCGTAATATTTCGGCTTTCCGTCCTTGTCAACGTAAGGAGTGAGGAAGGAGCGGCAGCCCATACAGGTATAGCACTGACCGTTGCCGTTCTTGTCTACCTTATTTTTGAGCATTATCTTCTCGGAGATGTAGTCGGGAACCATACGCTTGGCGGTGCATTTTGCGGCGAGGCGTGTCAGATAGTGGTACTTCGAGCCCTCGCGCACGTTGTCTTCCTCGAGGACGTAGATAAGCTTCGGGAAAGCAGGGGTTATCCACGCGCCTGCCTCGTTCTTGACACCCTTGATTCGTTGGGAGAGAACCTCCTCGATAATCAGCGCAAGGTCGTCGCGCGTTTGTCCTTCCTCGACCTCGCCAAGATACATAAACACGGTTATAAACGGTGCCTGACCGTTGGTGGTAAGAAGGGTGACAACCTGATACTGTATGCACTGAACGCCGCGGTTTACCTCCTCGCGCAGTCTCTTTTCGGTAATGCGCGAAATCGCCTCGGGGTCGGTAACTCCTACCTCGGCAAGCTCAGCTCTTACGCTCTCGCGTATCTTCTCGCGAGAAACGTTCACGAAGGGGGCAAGGTGCGAGAGGCTTATCGACTGACCGCCGTATTGGTTAGAGGCAACCTGCGCTATAATCTGCGTTGCGATATTGCAGGCGGTGGAGAAGCTGTGCGGCTTCTCTATCATAGTGCCGCTTATAACCGTTCCGTGCTCGAGCATATCCTCGAGGTTTACGAGGTCGCAGTTGTGCATATGCTGTGCAAAGTAGTCTGCATCGTGGAAGTGTATGATTCCTTCCTCGTGTGCAGAAACAACGTCGGGCGGGAGGAGAATTCTTCTCGTCAAGTCCTTCGAAACCTCGCCTGCCATATAGTCGCGCTGAACGCTGTTGACGGTGGGGTTTTTGTTGGAGTTTTCCTGCTTGACCTCCTCGTTATTGCACTCGATAAGCGACATTATCTTGTCGTCGGTGGTATTGCTCTTTCTGACGAGCTCACGGGTGTAGCGGTAGGTGATGTAGGTCTTCGCGAGGGTAAAAGCGCCGAGCGCCATTATCTCGCGCTCAACCATATCCTGAACCTCCTCGACGCTCACCGCGCGCCCGAGTCTGTCGCACTTCTTCGAAACTCTGTCGGTTATCTTGTCTATCTCGCGCTCGGAAATTCTGTCCTCGGCGCCGACTGCCGCGTTTGCCTTACAGACTGCGGCGTATATCTTCTCTCTGTCGAAGACCGACTCAGAGCCGTTTCTCTTGATTATCTTCATTTTTTCTCCTTTCCGGGTATTGCCCCGTCGGGGGCGTTTTTTCTATGTAGAGAGTGGGGGAAAGCCCGTCTCCCGTCCTTTTTGGGTCAAAAAGCGGAAGGTCGATTTCGGCCTACCGTTTTCCTTTTCTGTATATATTATACCATATATTGCGCGTTTGTCAATAGGAAACGACAATATATTGTGCCTTTTGTGAGTTAGTCACAAAACAGTGGCAGCTTACTTCGGGCAGAACTCCGCGTTTTCTCTATCCGTACACGGATTATTTCATCCAAGGGTTGAATTCCGAGCCGAGGAGCTTCAGCACCGCCTCGGTAAAGAAGAAATCGGCGTAAATTATGGAAATATGAACCACGTCGAGCAGCTCTTCCGTTTTCGGATAAAGCACGGTGCCGTATCCTATCATAGCGTCGTTGTCGGGGCTGTAATCGGCGAAACTCGCATCAAGCGCTTTGAGAATATTCACAGCAGCGTTCATATACATACCGTCCTCGCCCTCTCCGACGCACTTTGCGATTTCGATAAGTCCGCAAGCCGCACAGGCACCTGCGGTGGAATCGTAGTAAACCGGCTCCGAGGGGGCACGGAAATCTACTCTCGGAAGCCAATCGTCAGAGCAGCTCGCGATAAAATAATGTGCGATACGCTTTGCCGCGTCGAGATAGCGCACCTCTTTCGTGTGCATATAAGAGAGGACGAAGCCGTAAAGTCCCCAAGCCTGACCGCGAGACCAAGAGGAGCCGACGCCGTAGCCCTGACCGCCGTGGGTGGTAACGGCGCTCGCCGTCTCTCTGTCGTGCTCAACTATGTGGGCAACCGAGCCGTCGGGGCGAAGATGGTCACGGAGCGTCATATCTGCGTGAGAGGTAGCTATCTGAGCAAATCTGTCGTCTCCGATGACCTCGGACGCCCAATAGAGGATAGGAAGGTTCATCATACAGTCTATGATAGTCCAGTTATCAACACGGTTACCGTCCCAGCTACCGTTCCACGCACGGATAAATCCGCCGTCCATAACGTAGCGCGAGAAAAGCGAGGCTGCGGCGTGCAGATTTCTGTTTTTAGACCGACTGTCGCCGTAAAGACGGTAATTTGCTCCCGAGAGAATATGCCACATAAATCCAACGTCGTGATAAAGTCCCTCGAAATTTTCAAGAGCGGGGTCGAGCAGCTCCTCCGACCTGCGTGCCGTTTTAAGGTACTCCTCGTTCTTCGTATAGTCGTAGAGGAGATGGTTAAGTCCGCCCCAGAAGCCCGACGTCCATACTTCGGGCGCTACTGTTTTGTGTATTCCGTTTTCGTCAACTCCGTCGGCAAGCTTGTCGCGCGAGCGCAAGGTTACTTTGGAAAACTTCGAGTCTATTTTCTTGAAGGTTTCCTCTGCCCACGCTCTGTTTTCGGAGAGAATTTCTCTGCAATTTTTCATTTTTATTCCTCTTTACGCCTTTAATTAAAGGTCTGCAACCAGCAGGGCGCGGCTCTTTTTGTCGAGGGTGCGGTAGTCGTCGATGGTATAGCGGTTATCGTCCGAGTCGCGCACGCGCACCATACCGCCCTTATACACCTTGATATCGTGGTTTCTGTTTCTGATGTCGAAGCTCTTTATGCCTCTGTCGGTTTCCACAGTCCAACGAAGCGTGCCGTACTTCTCGCCCTTTTCGATAATGCGGAGAATATGAGGC
>JAZOMD010000107.1:0-21576 GCA_045653745.1 Eubacteriales bacterium
TGTAGTAGACCTCGATACGATAATGCCCGGATACTCGGTAAACGACTTCGGTGATTCGATACGCTTCGGCGCAACCACCGCTCTTGAGGACGAGGCAGACCTTACGAAGGTAAACTTCGATATCTCTCTTTACGAGCTCTATGTCAAGGGCTTTATCGAGGGTGCGAAGGGAGGTCTCTCCGAGGGCGAGCTTGAAATGCTCCCGATAGGCGCTATAATGATGACATTTGAGTGCGGAATGAGATTCCTTGCAGACTACCTCTCGGGAGATACCTACTTCAGAATTTCGAGAGAGAAGCAGAATCTCGACAGAGCGAGAAATCAGTTCAAGCTCGTTTCTGATATGGAAAAGCGCCTTCCCGAAATGCGCGAAATAGTGAAGAAGTACTCAAAGTAAGACGCTCACCTATTTAAAATTTAAAAGCCTGCACGGCAGAACCGTGCAGGCTTTTTGTTCGTTATTTTTCCACGATATGTAAAGTAGGATTTACAATTTGGTCGCACGCCGCCGTGCTCGTCTGTCTGACGGACATCAGGCGCATACCAATGTTTTCGATAATATTTCTCGGCGGAAGGGGGAGAGCGCGCATTTCTTTCGAGTTAATCTGCTTAGATTTTGAGACTATTGAAATATATCTGTCGTAGATGGTGGAGTTAAGAAGCGCGTAGAGACCGAAAACAAGGCGAGGACATATCTCTGCGTTTTTGTCCTTGGTGTCGATAAAGTTTATCTTGTTGTGCGTGCTTATATAGCGGTATGCAGGGAGCTGTGCCGCCATATAAATTGCCGAGTTGACAAATCTCTCGTCGCTCTTTGCAGGTACTCTCTTTATAAGCACCATATTCTTGTTCTTCTGAACGAGACTCGGAGATATAGGGGCTATATACTGCTTCTTGACAGGCTGGGGGAAGCTTATCTGCCCTGCCTTTATGTGCGAGGGACGAATGAGAGGCACGGTAGCCTTAACCGCATCGGTAAAGAGAAGACCGTCGCAGCGCGAGTCGATGATAAGACCCGTAGACATTTTCAGCCCGAGGCTCGTGAGCGTTTCGGGGAATGAGGAAATGTACTTGACTATCTTCGTGTCCTCGAGGCTCTTCGGCAGAGTCAGAGTTCCGTCGGTATCGTCCACGACGAAGGAATAATCGAGAGGTGGAAGAATTGCGAGCTCCTTTCCGCTGTCGGTAGAGGTGGAGATAGTGACGGTGTCGGGTCTCTTGCATTTTCCGTATGCAAGAATTATAGACTTCTTTAAGGGCACGGCTCTTTTCTTGTTCTTCTGCGCGCCGATAAAGAGGTGTATTCTCTGTAGCGAGAGTGCCGCTGCCATTTCCTTTCTGAATGCGGTGAGCAGAGAGGCGCTTGCAACGAGGGTCGGCAGAGTGATAACGAGCTGACCGTTCTCCTCAAGGTGCTTTGAAGCAAGGCGCGCAAAGAGGAAGGAGAGCGAAATCTTAAGCTGCGTAACGCCGCCGACCGCCTCTGCCTCGGGAGAGCTCTTGTCTACAAGCTCGGTCGGAGGGTTGCAGATGATAACGTCGTATTTATCCTCGGATACGTCATCAAAGAAATTGACGGTGTAATGCTTTTTCGAGTCGGTGAGATAATTCTCCGCGTAAACTGTAACGTAGAGCTTTACGTCGTAGTCGTGGCGGCACTTCTTTCTTATTCTCTCAAGGTTATCCTCGAGCATAGGCACGAAGCCCTTGTCGTTTTCGTAGCAGGTAATGAAAATCTGCTTGCAGGAGGAATATTTCTTGCATATCTCCTCTATTACCGCGGCGGCGAGTATACCCGTGCCTGCACCGGGGTCGAGGATTGTGTAAACGCTCTTGGACTCGTCGAGCCTTAGCATTCCTGCCATAAGACGCGCAGTATCCTTTTTAGTAAAGAGCCTGCCGAGCCTCTTATTGTCGCTTTTCGATTTTTCACGCACGAGCTTTCCCGTGTTTCTTACAGCAAGACCGAGCATTTTTGCCTCCTTCTTTTACGAGAGCCGAAATTCTGCCTCAAATTATCAATAATTATTTTATCACATTTTTCGGTCTTATGCAAGACATTTTTTAAGTTTTTTTGCTAAAATTGTTGCAAAAGGTAATAAAAAATGTTATACTAAGGTATATAACCCTAAGGAGAGCTGAAATGAGCGATAAAAAACAGGCGTCGGGACTTAAATTTCTGCACTGTGCTGACATACACCTCGATACTCCCTATCTCGGACTTTCGCCCGAAAAGAGCGATGAGAGAAGGAGAGGTCTGCGTGCTACCTTTATGCGAATGATGGAGTACGTGCGCGGCGGCGGTATCAACTACGTTCTTATGAGTGGAGATATTTTCGATACCTATTACGCAACCAATAGCACCGCGGAGCTTCTTGTAAGAGAATTCCGCAACTGCCCCGAGACGAAATTCATTATAGCTCCCGGTAAGCACGACCCCTATATAGACAACCCCATTTACGCATCGGGCAGACTCCCCGAGAACTGCTACGTTTTCTCGAAGGACAGTCTCGACCGCTTCGATTTTGAGGAGGATAAGGTCACCGTTTACGGCTGGGCGTTCCTTGAGCGCTCGCTCACGACAAACCCCTTTCTTGACAGAAGGGTTGACGACGTTTCCAACATAAATATAGTATGCGGCTATGCCGACCTCGACGGAGAGGTGGATTCCGAGTCCTGCCCCGTATCCACGCAGGACCTTAAGAAATTCGGCGCGGATTACTACGCACTCGGCTCGCGCCACGACGGCGGAGAATTCCATAGCCTCGAGGACTCCATTTACGGCTACGCAGGCGCGCTTGAATCGACGGGCTTTGACGAGCCGGGTATGGGTGGTGCAAAGCTCATATCCGTAAGATATAACAACGGCGAGCTTTCTATTGATGCAAAGAATATGACCTTCGGTCAGATAGTCTTCAAGACCGAGAAGATAGACATTACGGGCGTTGATACCAACAACGAGATAATCAACCGTGTCAGCCGCCTTGTAAGCGACAAGAAGTACGGTGTGGAAACCGCCCTTCGCGTTGAGCTGTGCGGATACATAAATCCGCGATTTATAGTGCCGAAGAATCTCGGCAGCGACGCCTTCGGACTTTATACCTTCGATATTATCGACAAGACTATGCCCCTTTACGGAACCGAATCCTTTAAGCGCGATATGACCGTCAAGGGCGAGATATTCAGAAAGCTCCTTCCGATGCTCGAGAGCACCGACGAGGAGGAGCGCCTTATTGCGGCGCGCGCATTCCGCGAGGGACTTGCGGCACTCGAGTCGCGCGAGATAGAGACCTAAAGACAAAAAAATGGCGAGGAGTTCACCCTCGCTATTTTTTATTTTATCATAAAGAAGGGGGATTTGTCAATACATTTTCAGTAAAAGCAAAATAATTTACCGTTTGTACATAAATATCAAAAAAATATAACTTTTTTTGAAAAAACTGTTTATTTTTTACAACGAATATGTTATAATATAATTGCAAGGCAGAGGTCTTGCGGAAAAAGTGAAAGGACTCCCGTATGGGAGGCCCGTTGAAGACGGGCGGTATGCTGTATGAAAATCACGGTTTACGGAAAGCAGATGAGCGTAAGAGAGAGCCTCAAGGTTGCTATTGAAAAAAAGCTTTCGAAGTTCGATAAGTTTTTCGGCGCAGAGACAGAGGCGTTCGTAACCTGCAAGGTGCGCAAGGGTGTGAAAATCATCGAGATTACCGTAAATTACGGCGGTACCACCTTCCGCTCCGAGGAAGAAAACGAGACCTTCCTCACCGCCCTTGACAGAGCCGTCGAGGGGCTTGAAAGACAGATGAGGAAAAACAAGACCAGACTCGAGAAGACCATAAAGAAGGGCGCGTTCGTCATTGAGGCCGACGATGACGACGAGTATATCGAGGAGGAGGATTTCGAGATAAGAGTGAAGACCTTCCCCTTCAAGCCGATGACCCCCGAGGAGGCAATACTCCAGATGAATCTTCTCGGCCACGCCTTCTTCGCCTTCATAGACTCCGAGACGGGCGACACCTGCGTGGTGTACAGAAGAAAGGAAGGCAGCTACGGACTTATCGTCCCCGAGAAATAATTACCTGAAGATAAAAAGGGTGCTTCGGCACCCTTTTTCCTACGCGCGTCGGGCAGGGATTCTTTCATTTTGGTGCTTTTACACAAAGCGAGGGCGCGGTTTTTGTGCAAGAGGGTAGGGGAAAATTGAAAGTGAAAAAAAGTTTTCACTCGCGCTCTTTACTTTTATTTATTTTTATGTTAATATGTATTTTAAAAATATAAGTGGAGCTTTCCGGATGAAAAAAATACTTATTGCGCTTATGCTTCTTTTATTCTCTGTATTTACGCTGATAGCGTGCGGAGCAGGGAGTGGAGAAGGGAAAACGCCCGAATATACCGTTGCGGTGTTACCCGTGGACGGAGTAGTTATCACATCGGATAACCCCCTCAAAGTCAAGAAGGGCGCTACGGCAGCGTTTGACGTTGTGCTGACCGACGGAGCGATGATAGGATCCGTCTCGCACGGTGTCTTCGACCCCTCGACGGGTATGATAAAGCTTGATAACGTGACCGCAGATACGAGAATAACGGTTACCGTTCTTTCCGAGACCTACGCATTCCGCTTCCACGGCCTCTTTGCCGACAGCGCCACGCCTTCCGACGGACTTATTAAGAAAAACGATACGGTTACTCTTACCGCAGGCTCGAACTCGCGTGAGTTCCTCGGATTCAGTGTCGGCGGATATCTCGGCGAGGGCGGCGATAAAATAAGCGCCGAGCGCACTTATACCTTCGAGGCAGGTGCAGAGCTTGCAAACAGCTCGGGTCTTATAGATATTTACGCAAACTATGCTGACGAAAAGGTCTTCTTCTACGACGCGAACGGCGGCACGGTGGCGTCCGGCACGCAGAATCTTGCGGCAAACGACTATTACGCCGTCTCGGTAGACGGGGGCGTGGTGAAAATCGACTACGCAAACGGATATTACCGCACGGTGGGAGCCGCGTCGCTTTTCTGGGACGACGGAAGCTTCACACGCGAGGGCTACGTTCTTGTTGAGTATAACACGAAGCCCGACGGAAGCGGAGAGGGATACAGCCTCGGCTCGAAGTTTTCGATGAAGGGCGAGGACAGAACGCTCTACTGCATCTGGCAGAAGGATACCGAGCATACCGATTTTGAATACGAGGATATAGTAGTAGCCCGTCCGTCTTCCGTAAACTCATCTAACTGGAACGAAAACGGAGTTGTAATAACGAAATATCTCGGCTATGCCGAGTGCGTGGTTATTCCCGAGGAAATCTCCACAAAACCGGTTATCGCCATAAAGGAATCCGCCTTCGTGGATAAATCGCTTGAAACTCTCGTTCTCACGAGGAATATTATCACGGTAGAGGACGGCGCCTTTAAGAATTGCACCTCGCTAAAAACAATCTATTATCCCGACGGAATTTACTATGCTTCCGACCTCGCCTTTGACTCGGCGAGCTTTGCAGGAGTGAAAAACTTCTACGTAAATGCAACCGTTGCTCCGAGATTTTCCCACACGACCGAGGGCGCGTTTGCTATGAAGCTTACGAGACTTCTCGATAATCAGAACAAGCCGAGAATCGTCGTTGTCTCGGGCTCATCGAGCATTACGGGCTTTGCTCCACAGTATATGGAAGAGCTCCTTGACGGCGAGCACGCGGTAATAAACTTCGGCACTACCAGAACCACGCAGGGCTATATGTGGCTCGAGGCGATGGGCGAGCTCGGTAACGAGGACGATATCGTTATTTACGCTCCCGAGAACAGTATATATATGCTCGGCGAGCCGGGGCTCTACTGGAAGACCGTACGCGACCTTGAGGGCTCGTACAACGTATTCAGACATATAGATATTTCGGGATATAAGAACGTTATAAGCTCATTTGTCATTCTCAACACGGGCGACCCCGACGACCCCTACAACCCTCTTGCGACGGGTAAGCTTGCCCTTGCGCCGAGAAAATACGAGGAAATGATAAGTGCCTCGAATATGAACGCATACGGAGACTATCTCCATAATGCGGCAGAGACCTACTGTATAGATTCAAATTACTCCGACCTCTATAAGCTTACGCTTGATAAGATGGCGAAATCGGTCTACGAGGGACTTTACAATGCGAATAACCCGACCCCCGAGGAAGAGAAATGGGTAGACTTTACCGAGAAGGTGTACGTTGATTCTCTCAACCGTGCAATAGACGCGGCAAAGAGCTCGGGCGCTAAGGTTTACTTCTCCTTTGCACCGATTGACGCCGATAAGCTTGCCGACGAGGCTAAGGCAGATATCGCGAGCCACTCAGCGGCGTACGATGTCCTGATGCTTGATACCTACAATTATGACGGTCTCGTAGGCAGCTCGAAGGATTATATCTTTGCACACATTTACTTCTACAACAACGCATATCACCCCAATTATTACGGCAGAGTATGGCGCACCTATACGCTCTACTCGGATATAGCCGAGATGCTCGGCAAAGAGACGAAGGGCTATAACGACGTCGGCTACGACTTCGAGGGCTGCCGCTTCGAGATGGTGCTCGATGACAGTCCGATGTACAAGGTCACCTATATGAACTGATAAGGCGGATATTCTATGATTCTCTTGGAAAGCACAGCGTCGATTGTAATTCTCGGCGTTGCGATACTCCTGCATATAGCTACGCAGCTTATAGACGGAGTTCCGGCGAAAATCCTCGCTTTTGTAAACATAGCATTACATATTTTGCTTTTTGTCCCTTTGATTTTAGATGCGGTTCCGATAGAGGAAGCCGTGCTTTTGTATGCAGTGTCGGTCTTCTTCTACACCGCCGCGTCCTACGTGCGCCATCTTATCGCTGTAAGAAACGCAGGAAAGGGGGAGCAAGATGACCTTTAATTCCTGGGAGTTTCTCCTCTTTTATCCCGTAGTCGCGCTTCTTTATTTCCTTCTCCCAAGGCGCGCGAAGTGGCCTATGCTCCTTATAGCAAGCTACTTCTTCTATATGTGCTATCAGCCGACGCTTGTAGTCCTTATTCTTGCAACGACCTTTATCTCCTGGATTTCCTCGAATATCATAGAGAGGACGGAGAATAAGCGCACTCGCCGTCTGGCGCTCGTACTGACGCTCGTTAGCTCTCTTGGAGTTCTCTTTTTCTTCAAGTATTTCAACTTCCTTCTCGGAAGTGTCACGGGGCTTATCGAGCTTCTTGGCGGAACACCGTCACCGATAGAGCTCAACCTCATTCTCCCCGTCGGTATATCCTTCTACACCTTCCAGACCCTCTCCTACGTTATCGACGTATATAGAGGGGACGTGAAGACCGAAAAGAATTTCTTCTTCTACGCGCTTTTCGTATCCTTCTTCCCACAGCTCGTTGCAGGACCGATAGAGCGCCCGTCGAACCTTATCCCTCAGCTAAAGGAGCCGAAGAAGTTTAGTTCCCAAGATGCCCTAAAGGGTGCAAAGCATATGGCGGTCGGCTTTTTTAAGAAGATTGTCGTTGCAGACCTTATCTCGGCTTACGTCAATGCTATCTACAATAATCCCGACTCCGCAACCGGCGCAGGAGTGCTTATTGCAACGGTGCTCTTTGCAGTTCAGATTTATTGCGATTTCTCGGGTTACACAGACATTGCAATAGGCTGCTCGCGCATTATGGGTATAAGGCTTATGAAAAACTTCGACCACCCCTATACTGCACGCTCAATAAAGGAATTCTGGGGAAGATGGCATATATCCCTCTCCACCTGGTTTCGCGATTATCTCTACATACCCCTCGGCGGAAACAGAGTGTCAAGACCGCGTTATCTTATGAATATAATGTTAGTGTTCCTCGTTTCGGGCCTCTGGCACGGAGCGGCGTGGACCTTCGTTATATGGGGGGCGTTACACGGATTTTATCAGATTATAGGCAATCTTACCGCCTCTCCCAGAGCGCGGCTTATAAAAAAGGTCGGACTTTCCGAAAGCTCCCTTGCGGTGCGTATCGTGCGTACCTTTAACACCTTCCTTCTCGTATCCTTTGCGTGGATATTCTTCAGAGCAAACAGCCTCTCCGATGCCTTCTCGCTTATAGGAAAGCTCTTTAACTCGTGGTCGACGCCGCTTTCCGCGGTCTTCCAGGGGTTGGGACTTTCGCTCGCAGGTGCCCTGACGGCGGTGCTTTCAATCCTTACGCTTATAATGCTCGAGAGGCTTCTTACCTACGACGACTCGCCCGACGGCTCCGCCGCTATTACGAAAAACGGTGCGTTCGTATATTACGTTTGGATAATAGCCTTTGCTTGGGCGCTCCTTCTCTCAAAGGATATGATGAGCACCTTCATCTATTTCCAGTTCTAAGGGGGGTGTCGAGATGAGAAGATTAACTAAAATTTTAATTGCATTTCTTGCTATCCTTGCGGTGATAACTCCGATTTTTGCCGTATTTGGTATAGTTTTCTTTACACCGCCCGTCTATTCCGATACGTTTTATGGAGCTCTCGATGAAAAGTACGAGAGACTAATCTCTATCGAGGAGGACAAAATTATAATTGTCGGCGGCTCCTCGGTGGCGTTTGGTATAGACTCCGAGCTTATGGAAAAAACGCTCGGCAGACCCGTGGTAAACTTCGGTCTCTACGCCGCGATAGGAACGAAGGCTATGCTCGACCTCTCCCGTGCAGGAGTTAAGGAAGGCGATATAGTCGTTCTGGCGCCCGAGCTTGACGCGCAGACGCTTTCTATGTACTTCAGCTCAAAGAACTTTATAATGTCGCTTGACGACGACTATTCTATGCTCCGCTACGTGAGAGGAGATAATAAGCTCTCGCTTATCGGTGCGTCGTGGGAGCACGCGATAAACAAGGTCAAGTATCTTCGCGAGGGCACTCCCGACCCTGAGGGAATTTATAATATCGATAGCTTCAACGAATACCTCGATATTGCTATGGGTATGCGGCAAGAGAACATAATGCCTCTTTACTACGACCCGACAACGGTTATATCGCTTGAGCCCGAGATACTTTCAAGCGAGTTTGCGGAGTATATAAACGAGTATATCGAGTTCTGCGAGTCGAAGGGTGCGACGGTTTATTTCAGCTTTGCTCCGATAAACGAGCTCGCCGTAGAGGACGCCTCTGCAGAGAAGCTTACCGCCTTTACCGATTCCCTCAAGTCGAGAATAGACTGCGATTTTATAAGCATACTCGACTCCTATATTATGGAGCCCGGATATTTCTACGATACAAACTATCACCTTAACGACGCAGGCGTCGTGAAAAGATGTGCCGAGCTTTGTCAGGATATAAGCCTTTACGCAGGCCTCGGGGCTGTTAATATTCAGGTGCCACCAGCACCCGAGCTCCCCGTGCGTGACGTTTCATACTCGGGCTACGACCCGAATGAAATCTACTTCACCTATGAGAAGCTGCCGAGCGGTGCGCTTATGATAACAGGTCTTTCCGAGGAAGGAAGGGCAAAATCCGAGCTTACCGTTCCTCTCGGTGCACAGGGCACGAGAGTCACCCATATCGGCGAGGGCGCTTTCGCCGGCACAAGCCTTGATAGGCTCAACGTTCCCGTGGACACCTATCTTCGTCAGTTCCTCGACGGCGCGTTCAGGGATTCGAGCGTAAAGGACCTTTGGATTTACTACGATTTCGGAGCCAACGAGGAGGAAAAGCTTTCGCCTTCCTCCGACTTCTACGGTCTGAAGATACATTTTCCGCCGAACTCGGCATATCTTATGCACTACGATTGGAACGAGTCCTCGGGTGGATTTGCGCGCGTCTTTGACGCTGTGGCAGAATAATTATTTAGTTTATTTTATAGTCGCTTATGCGACGGAAAGGAGTAATATATGGACCTTAAGAAGCTGTTTCCTATTTCCTTTAAGTACCAGAAGGGCCTTATCAATCTTCTGATTGGTATTCTCCTCTACCTTCTCGTGGGAGTAGTTGCAGGTTTGATTATAGGCTTCGCGGGCGTTCTTACCGGATGGCTTCCCGTAGTCGGCGCTATAATCGGCTGGATTCTTAGAATTGCCAGCATTCTTGCAGAGATTTACGTTCTTGTGGGAATCATTCTCTCGGTGCTTGTTTTTGTAAAGGTTGTAAAGTAAGCCCGAAAACAGAAAAAAGGCAGAGCCTCGGCTCTGCTTTTTTTCTTGATAATATTAAATGAAGGGCTAAGGCCTTGGCTTTTCCCGACTTATCCTGCGCTTTGCTTTACCCACGGTGCGCCTTGCGGTAGGAGAGAGGGGTCTGTCCGTGCTTTTCGCGGAATTTTGAATGGAAATAGGACTCGTTCTCGTAGCCTACAGCACTTATAACTGCGCCTATCTTCATATCGGTCTGTGAGAGTAGCCTCTCTGCCTGTCTCATTCTCTCCTCAAAGAGTAGCTCCTTAAAGCTCTTGCCGAAAAGCTCCATAGTGATTTTCGAAAGATAGGGTGGGGAAATGAAGGTTTTCTCGGCAAGCTCGGTCAGTGTACCGCTTCGGTAATTGCTTTTTACGTAGTCGAGAATACGGCTTTTTCGCTTCTGCGTAAGCGTGGGTGCGAGGCTTGCGTCCACGAGCAGTCCCTCTCCCGAGAGGTATCCGAAAAGAAGCGCGATAGTGCCCGTTACGGCAGAGTCGCTGTGCGATGGGTCGGTGAGCTCAAAGAGGAGATTTTCTATAAGGTTTTCTATCTTTTTATTGTTTGCGGTGCGGAAATGGAGATACGAGCCCTCTCCGTCCTTGTCGTTGTTATCCTTTATAAAATCCTGGAAAAGCCCCTCGGAAAGCTCCGGCACCAGAGAGGAAAAGAAGGTGTCGGAGATAAT
This sequence comes from Eubacteriales bacterium, assembly GCA_045653745.1. Lineage (GTDB taxonomy): Bacteria > Bacillota > Clostridia > Oscillospirales > CAG-272 > UBA1740. The sequence continues at coordinate 10,818 of JAZOMD010000107.1, forward strand.
TATGTTTATTCCGATATCCGAAAAGTTCGCTCGGTTTATGGAGTGACAGACGTGCCTGTTCATAATAAGCAGGTCGAACGGAGAGAGCTTTATTTCTCGCTCGCCGATAATATGCGTCATTTCTCCCGAAATGACCGTCACCAGCTCCACAAAATTATGGTTGTGCTGTGGGAACGGGGTAAAGCGCGTGTGCTTGCGAAGGCTTACCTCTTTTTTCGTTTTGTCGAGCTTCTCGCGGCAAAAGGGGAGATTTTCCTTTGAGGTGTATTCCTTTATGTCGAGCGGAGCGCCGTTGAGTATGCGCCTCTCCTCGTCGGTTATTTCGGATAGCCTCTTTAAAAGTAACTCTTCCGTATTCCTCACCCCCATCTTCTGATATTGCGTCTTTATTTTAACACACGGATAAGAAAAAATCAAGGAAATATTAAATAAAGACGGTTTTTCCGATAAATTTAAGGCTTGCTCGCAATCCTTTATATATGTTATAATGATAAAAAAGATTTAAGGAAGATGTTTATGAAATATTGTCTTGCTGTTGATATAGGTGCTTCGGGTGGGCGGCATATCGTCGGCTGGGAGACATCGGACGGTATTCATACCGAGGAAATATACCGATTTCCGAACTTTATGGACAGAAGGGGGGATTCCCTCGTCTGGGACGTGGAGAGGCTCTTTTCCGAGGTGAAGGAAGGCATACGCCTTGCCCTCTTGAAATACCCGAATATCGAGAGCGTGGCAATAGATACCTGGGGCGTTGATTACGTCCTTATGCGCGGCGAGCGCGAGGTTATGCCCGTCTATGCGTACAGAGATAAAAGAACCGATGCAGTGCTCTCCCGGGTACATTCTCTCGTGTCCGAAAAAGAGCTTTATCGCCGCACGGGTCTGCAGTTTAAGAGCTTTGACAGTATATTTCAGCTATACTGTGACAAAATATCCGGCCGCCTCGACGGGGTAACGGCGTTCCTTATGCTTCCCGAATATCTTTCTTATAGACTTACGGGAGCTTGGGCGAAGGAGCGCACAAACGCTACCACCACAGGACTTGTGAGTGCCGATACTCTCGAGTTTGACGGTGAGATTTTCGATAGGCTCGGACTTCCCCGTGCGCTGATAGCCCCCCTCGTGAATGCAGGGCACTCCCTCGGATACCTGAGCGAAGAGACCGCGCGCGAGGTTGGGGGAAATCTTAAGGTGATTTTGGTCGCAACGCACGATACCGCGAGCGCCGTCGAGGCACTCGATATGGAAAGCGATGCAATTTATATTTCATCTGGCACTTGGTCTATTCTCGGAGTGAAAACCGAGTCTGCTCTGACCGATGAGAAAAGCCGCTTGAGCGGATATTCAAACGAGGGCGGCGTCGGCTATAACCGCTACCAGAAGAATATCTCGGGTATGTGGATAATCCAACAGCTGCGGCGCGAGATTTGCCCCGACACGCCGTACAGCGATATCGCTGATATGGCAAAGGAAAGCGCATACAGCGAAATTTTTGATGTCAACGATAAAGCGTTTCTCTCGCCGGATAGTATGAAAATGGCAATATATGACTACTTTAGGTTACATAATATGCCACTCCCGACCGATAATGCCGATTTTTTCAACTCCGCTTACCATAGTATTGCATACGGATATAAGACGGCGATAGAGGACCTTGAAGAAAACGTCGGCAGGAGCTACGGCAGCGTATATATAGTCGGCGGCGGCGCGAAGAACGGCTACCTTAACTCTCTTACAGAGAGCTTTACAAAAAAGAAAATCGTTGCCCTTCCGATAGAGGCAACGGCTATTGGAAATTTGAAAATTCAACTTAGGAGAAGGGAAGAATGAATGCTTACGAAATAGCAAAGTCGGAATACGCAAAATACGGCGTAGACACCGAGCGAGCGTTAGAGACGCTCGCGAAAACCGAAATATCAATGCACTGTTGGCAGGGAGACGACGTACACGGCTTCGACTCGGACGAGGAGCTTTCGGGTGGCATACAGACGACGGGAGATTACCCCGGCAGAGCCCGTAATCCCGAGGAGCTTATGGCGGATATGGATAAGGCGTTTTCTCTTATCCCCGGAAAGAAGAAAATCAATATCCACGCGTCCTACGCAATATTTGAGGACGGCGTGACTGTCGGAAGAAATGAGCTACGCCCCGAGCATTTTGAAAAGTGGGCAGACTTTGCCGTCGAGCGCGGTATGGGAATTGACTTTAACGCGACCTTCTTTGCTCACCCGATGGTGAAGGACAATCTCACCCTTTCCTCGCCTGACAAAAACGTCAGGAGCTATTGGATAGAGCACGGACGGGCGTGCATCAGAATAGCCGAATATTTTGCAAAACGGACAGGCAAGCCGACGGTGCTTAATTTCTGGATGCCCGACGGATATAAGGACACCCCTCAGGACAGATTTTCTCCGAGAGCGCGCCTTCTTGCCTCGCTCGACGAGATACTGAAGGAGCCCTATGACAAGAGCCTCGTCTATATCACCCTCGAATCCAAGGTCTTCGGCATAGGACTTGAATCATATACGGCAGGCTCGGGAGAATTCTCTCTGCTCTATGCGCACAGCCGCGGAATTACTCCGCTTATGGATAATGGACACTACCACCCGACAGAGGTGGTCTCGGATAAGATTTCCTCTCTCCTTCTGTTCAGCGAAAAAATCGCCCTGCACCTCACCCGTCCCGTGCGTTGGGATTCCGACCATATAGTTTCCTTTGACGACGAGACGCGCGAGATTGCAAAGGAGATAGTCAGATGTGACGCCCTTGATAGAGTCTTTATCGCTCTCGACTACTTCGACGCCTCGGTAAACCGTATTGCGGCTTGGACGATAGGTATGAGAAACGCTTCGAAGGCGCTGCTCTACGCCCTCCTCTCGCCAAACGAAAGACTTGCAGAATTGCAGAACGAAAGCGGATTTACAGAGGCTCTGGCACTCTCCGAGGAAGTAAAGACCCTTCCCCTCGGTGCCGTGTGGGACGAGTACTGCAAGCGCTCGGGAGTGCCTCTCGGTATGGCGTGGTTTGACGAAGCTCTGAAATACGAAAAAGACGTACTTTTAGCAAGATAAGTAAAGAAAGGATTACATATTGATATGAAAAACATACTTGAAGCACCTTTTATGGTTGAAACGGTAAGAACGCTCACGAACCTTTACCGCCTCGGCTGGGACGAGAGAAACGGCGGAAATCTTTCGCTCCTTCTTGATGAAAACGAGCTCTCGGAGTACCTTGATACCTCGGCTGCTATCCGCGAGATATCTATGAGTTTCGACGCTCCCACTCTCGCAGGCAAAATCTTTCTCGTCACAGGAACGGGCAAGTATTTCAAGAACGTGCAGTACGACCCTGCCGCAAACCTCGGTATCATAAAAATCAACTCTGACGGCAAGGGCGCTGTGCTCCTTTGGGGCTATACCGACGGCGGAAGACCCACCAGCGAGCTCCCTGCGCATCTTATGAGCCACGCGGCAAGACTTTCGGTTGATGCACAGAACCGCGTAGTAATGCACACGCACCCGACGAACACCATCGCGATGTCGCTTGTACATTCTCTCGACGAGCGCGACTTCACCCGTACTCTCTGGCAGATGCAGACCGAGAGCATCGTCGTATTCCCCGAGGGCGTCGCAGTGCTCCCGTGGATGGTATGCGGCACTAACGATATAGGCGTCGCAACGGCAGAGAAGCTCAAAAGGGAAAGAATCTGCATCTGGACGGCGCACGGCATATACGGCGTCGGCAAAACTCTCGACGAAGCCTTCGGACTTATCGAAACCGTCGAGAAGGCGGCAGAGCTCTATATGCTTGCGGCATCTCACGGAATAAAGAACGGTATCACCGACGAAGAGCTCAAGGCGCTCTCCGGAGTCTTCGGGCTTGATTACAGAAAAGAATATCTCGACTGATTTTTCATTCAAAAAAGAGGCTAATGTGCAATTAGCCTCTTTTCATTTTTATTCGGTTATGCCGAAATAAACGGCACTCAGAATGCGTACTTTCTCTTGTACTCCTTGTACTTTTCCTCGTACTGCTCGCTGCCGTGCTTAATCTCTGCAAGATACTTGTGCATCTCGAGAGCATCGTAGGTGGATATTTCGATAACGCAGCCTGCGATGTTGGAGCAGTGGTCGGAAACACGCTCGAAGTTGTTTAAAAGGTCTGCAAGAATGAAGCCGTGCTCAATAGTGCACCCGATCTTCTGAAGACGGATAACGTGGTTGAGCTTGATTTTATCTCTTATGTCGTCGACAATCTGCTCAAGCGGCTCGACGTCTGCCGCGAGGGTAACGTCATTATTAAGAAACGCCTTCTCGGTGATGGTAAGGATTTCGTCAACCGCACCGCGGAGCACTTCGAGCTCTCTTTGTGCCTCGCTCGAGAAGGAGAGCTTCTTGTCGCGCATCTCCTCTGCCGACTCAAGCACGTTTACCGCGTGGTCTGAGATACGCTCGTAGTCGCCGATTATGTGAAGGAGCTTGGTTATCTGTCTTGACTCCTGGTGGTCCATATCTCTTGCGGAAAGCTTTACAAGATACGTGCCGAGTGCGTCCTCGTACATATCCGCCTTGTCCTCAAGAGTTCTCACCTCTTCTGCGGTCTTTGAGTCGTAATTTTCAAAGAGGGAAAGAGAGAGCTTGAGTGCTCTGCCGGAGATTTCCGCCATAATACCGGTAACCTCGGTTGCGCGCGCAACCGCGATAGCAGGGGTCTCGAAAAGACGCTCGTCGAGGAGGTTTACAGTCTCTGCTGCCTCGTCTTCCTTATCCTTGATGGTAAGGCGAGAGAGCTTTTCAAGCTGACGGTAGAAGGGGCCGATGAGGATAACCGAGATAATCTTGAAGATGGTGTGTACACCGGCAACACCCCACATGTTGATGGGAACATCGGTAAAGAGTCTGCCCGCAACCTCAAAGGAGAATATCCAGTTGAGAAGATAGAAGATCGAGAGGACTACTACAACGCCGATTATGTTGAAGTAGAGGTGGATAAGTGCTGCACGCTTACCGTTCTTGTTTGCACTCACCGAGGATATCATAGCGGTAACGCAGGTACCGATATTCTGACCCATGACAATCGGGATAGCAGCACCGTAGGTGATCCCGCCCGTAACCGTCAGCGCCTGCAAGATACCGACCGAAGCCGAGGAGGACTGAACGATAGCGGTGAGCACCAGACCTGCAAGAATACCGAGAATGGGGTTCTTGAACATCGTGAAGAGGGGCTTAAGCTCGTCTCCGAGGTCGCCTACCGCACCCGACATAAGCTCCATACCCACCATAAGGATAACGAAGCCGATAAGGATAAATCCTATATCCTTCTTCTTTCCGCGCTTGACGAACATAATAAGGCAGATTGCGATAACCGCAATAACGGGCACCCAGGTGTCGGGCTTGAAGAGCTTTACTATCGAGAGAGCCTGTTCTGCGCTCTCGACTCCGGCAAGACCGGTGAGCCAAGCAGTTACGGCGGTACCGACGTTAGCACCCATAATAACTCCGACCGACTGAAGAAGCGTCATCGTACCCGAGTTAACGAAGCCGACGACCATAACCGTCGTCGCCGAGGACGACTGAATTATCGCGGTAACTACGAGACCGAGAAGAAATCCCTTTACGGGATTAGACGTCATCTTACCGAGCATGGTCTTAAGACCCGAGCCCGCGCTCTTCTTAAGTGACTCGCCCATAAGGTCCATTCCGTAAAGGAAAAGGGCAAGGCCCGAAAGGAGCGGAAGAACATTGTTGAGAATAATTGACATTTTCTTTCCTTTCATATATAAATGTGCTTTAGAAAACAGCTATACACACATATTATAGCATCTTGAAGCCGATTTTGCAATAAGAGATTAACAAATATAGTATAAATTTGATGATTTTTTTGAACTAAGATGTAATTTTAGCGATATATGTTGACTTTCGGAGGAAGTTTTGATAGAATTTAAGACGTACGGAGTGTTCTCCCAAAAGCCTTCGATTAAAAAAGATGGAGAAAAAGTAGTATGAAATTTGTTTTCGCAAAGGAAGCATCGGAGCAGAACTCCGAGTTCGTTTTTTCTGTTAAGCCGAAGAAGAGAGTTGACACCCTGGTTATCTGTGCTGCGGATACCTACACGGTTTATATTGATGGAGAATTCCGTGCCTACGGCCCCGAGAGGACGGCGGCAGGATATTCGCGAGAAAAAATCATTCACCTCGATAACCCCTCGCTCGTCGAGATAAAGGTGCTTGCAAATAACGTTCCGAACTACGAGGTCGATTTTCAGAAGGCGTTCTTCGGTGCAGAGCTCTACTCTCTCGGAGAGCTTGTTTATTCGAGCGAGGATTTTATCTGCGAGATAGAACGCGAGCGTATGACGGCTATGCCCAGATTCGACGTACAGCGCAACTTTATAGAGGGCTTCATTCTTGAAAATAAGGGCAGAACGAGAGTGGAAACCGTAGAGGTTCCTGCTCCGAAAATTCTTGACGGAATAGGCGATACTGCCGATTATTGCAAACAAAAATTTACATTTATTAACCAAAAACGCTTTGAAGGCTTTGTCAGAATAGAAATTCCGAAGTTCTATCGTTTGAGAACGGGAGTGCGCGACGGCGACTTCGACGTACACGCCTGTATCGAGCGCGCCATAGCCGAGGAGTGGAGAGAATACAACTACGTTCTTCCTATGTCTAAGACGGGATTTTTCCGCTTCGATATATCGGGAGAGGGGTGCGAGTTCTTTGCAACCTTTGACGATATAATCCCCGAGGAGGGCTGGGTCTTCCGCCGTATGCGCTCAAACGATTTCTTCTACACGAGCGCCCCCTCAGGCGAGCACACGGTAATCTCGCGAGTGCCGTACGAATTGCGCCTTATGAAGATTGTGGTGAAGGGAAATGCGCGAGTTATCCCCTCGCTTATACTCGTTGAGAACTCCGAGGCGCGCGTCCTTCCCGCTACGGGAGACGAAAGGCTTGACAAGGTTCTTCTCGCCGCCAGAAACACCTTCGTGCAGAATGCGGTCGATATCTTCACCGATTGTCCCGGCAGAGAGCGCGCAGGCTGGCTCTGCGACTCCTATTTCACCGCAAAGGCGGAAAGGCTCTTTACGGGCTCAAATAAGATTGAGAGAAACTTCCTCGAGAATATAATCATAGCAAAAACTCCCGACCTCGAGGCAGGAATGATACCGATGTGCTTCCCCTCGGAGCACTCCGACGGGCGCTATATCCCCAACTACGCCTGCTGGTTCGTAATGCAGTTGCGCGCACGACTTGAGCGCACGGGTGAGCGAGAGCTCATCGAGGCGGCAAGGGATAAGGTCTACGCCTCTATCAGATTTTTTGACAGATTCGTTGGCGAGCACGGACTGCTTGAGAATCTCGAGTCCTGGCTGTTCGTCGAGTGGACTAAGGCCAGCGAGTACACCGAGGGAGTAAACTTCCCGATAAATATGCTCGTCTCGCGTATGCTAGAGGACGCAGGCTATCTCTATGACGACAAGGCGCTTACCGACAGAGCCGCCGCTATGCGTAAGGCGATATACGAGATGTCCTATAACGGTAAATTCTTCGTCGACCACGCTACAAGAGAAAACGGAGTTCTCGTTCGCCGCGACGAGCATATAAGCGAGGCGTGCCAGTATTACGCAATGTTCTCGGGTATCCCTGCGGACGGGGAATATAAAAAGCGCCTCGTCAACGAGTTCGGCCCCCTGCGCCCCTGCTATTCTTATCCCGAAATATGCAAAAGCACGATGTTTATCGGAAATATGCTCCGCTTTGAGTGGCTTTCGCTCTCGGGTGAGCACGAGGCGCTCCTGCGCGACGCACGCTATTACCTCTCTAAGATGGCTGATACGAACCTCGCAATCTGGGAGCACGATGAATTTATTCACCCGACTATGAGCTGTAACCACGGCTGCGGCTCTGCCGTTGCGGTTTATATAACCGACGCACTCGCGGCTCTTTCTAAAAACTAAAAAGGAATTTGTGAAAATATGGAAAAAATACGCACACTAACAAAATCGAAATGGACGGTACTTCTTCTTTTCGGCGCGCTCGGTCAGATAGCGTGGTCGGTGGAGAATATGTACTTTAATCTTTTCGTCTTCGATACCGTCTCCCCTGACCTCGGCGTTATAACGCTGATGGTGCAGCTCAGCGGAGTAACGGCAACCGCCGTCACCCTCTTTGCAGGAGTGCTCTCGGATAAGCTCGGAAACCGCAAAGGCTTTATCTCCGTCGGATACACCGTCTGGGGCGTTACGGTTGCGCTTTTCGGCTGCCTTTCACCCTCGCTTATAGCTTCGGTCTTCGGGCTCGGGATAGAGAGTGCCGTGCGCACAACGCTCGTGCTCGTCGTAGTCGGCGACTGCGTTATGACAGCCTTCGGCTCTACCGCAAACGATGCCGCCTTCAACGCTTGGGTCACCGATAACACCGAGAGCGAATACCGCGGCAGAGTAGAGGGCGTGCTCGCGGTACTGCCGCTTATCTCTATGCTCGTCGTTGTAGGCGGCTTCGGAATGATTGTCGAGGCGGTCGGCTACACAGCACTCTTTATAGCCCTCGGTGCACTTATCACCGTAACGGGTATAATAGGCTTCTTCATAATCGAGGATAGCCCGAAAATCGAGAAGTCGGGAACCCTTTCGGACATTTTCTACGGCTTCCGTCCGAGCGTGGTAAAGGAAAATCTTCCTCTGTACGCGACCCTTCTCATAGTCCTCGTCTACGGAGTTGCTTGCCAGGTCTTTATGCCGTATATGGTTATCTTTATGAAAACCTACCTCGGCTTCTCGGTAATCGAGTACAGTATAGTCTTCGGTGCGGCGATAATCCTCGGCGCGCTTATCAATCTCTACCTCGGCAGGCTCTCCGACAGAAAAAGCAAGGTCTCGCTTATGTATATCGCCGCGGCGGTAATGGCGGCAGGCCTTTTCGGAATGTACCTTGCCCCTGCAGGCAATAAGACGGCGGCGCTCCTTATCTTCGGCATCTTCGGCTTCGTTATGATAACTGGATACATCTTCGTCAGCGCGCTTTCGGGCTCGATGGTAAGAGATTATACCCCCGAGATGGCGGCAGGCAGACTTCAGGGTGTAAGAATGGTCTTTTCCGTCCTTCTGCCGATGCTTATAGGCCCTGCTATCGGAAACGCAATAAACAAGGCGCGCGGAATCCGCCTTGAGAACGCAGGTGCCGACGCTATGACGACCGAGTATATCCCGGCGCCCGAAATATTCCTCGTCGGTGCGGCGGTGACGCTTTTGATTTTCGCCCTCATTCCGCTTCTTTCAAGGCTCGTAGCCAAGGGTCGCTCCGCCACCTCTTGTAAATAACGCCGAATGCCCTCGCTATGCACGGGGGCATTTTATTATTTTTGATGATTTTTTAACAAAGGTATTTACTTTTAGGATTATTTGTGATATAATACAATGAGGAAACCAAGGTTTCCGCTTTAATTGATAATAAATTTTTTAACGGAGGATATATCCATGATAGAAAGAAAGAAAATTTCTATGGATGGTAACACCGCTGCCGCTCACGTGTCTTACGCGTTTACGGAAGTTGCTGCCATCTACCCTATCACCCCCTCATCCAACATGGCTGAGGTAACAGACAGCTGGTCTGCGTCCAACAAGAACATCTTTGGCGAGCCTGCGAAGAACATCTTCGGCACTAACGTTAAGGTTGTTGAGATGCAGTCCGAGGCAGGCGCAGCAGGTGCCGTTCACGGTTCTCTTGCAGCAGGTGCTCTTACCACCACCTACACCGCATCTCAGGGTCTTCTTCTTATGATCCCCAACATGTACAAGATCGCAGGTGAGCTTCTTCCCTCGGTTATCCACGTTTCCGCAAGATGCGTAGCATCTCACGCTCTTAACATCTTCGGTGACCACTCCGACGTATATGCGTGCCGTCAGACCGGTTACGCTATGATGGCAGAGTCTAACGGCCAGGAGGTTATGGACCTCGGTGCTGTTTCTCACCTTGCTACCATCAAGGGCAGAGTACCCTTCCTTAACTTCTTCGATGGCTTCCGTACCTCTCACGAGATTACCAAGGTTGCTGCTTGGAACTACAAGGACCTTGCAGAGATGGTTGACTGGGACGCTGTACAGGCATTCCGTAACAGATCTCTCAACCCCGAGTCCGCTCCCAAGCTTCGCGGCTCCGCAGAGAACGGCGACATCTTCTTCCAGCACAGAGAGTCCTGCAACCCCTACTACGATGCACTTCCTGCAATCGTTGAGGAGTACATGGACAAGGTTAACGCAAAGATCGGTACCAACTACAAGCTCTTCAACTACTACGGTGCACCCGATGCAGAGCGCGTAATTATCGCTATGGGCTCTGTTTGTGACGTAGCAGAGGAAGTTATCGATTACCTCACCGCTAAGGGTGAGAAGGTTGGTCTCGTTAAGGTTCGCCTTTACAGACCCTTCGTTGCTGAGAAGTTTGTAGAGGCTATTCCCGCTACCTGTAAGGTTCTTTCCGTTCTTGACAGAACCAAGGAGCCCGGCTCTCTTGGTGAGCCCCTCTACCTTGACGTTATTACCGCTCTCAGCGAGGTAGGCAGAACCGGTATTAAGGTTCTCGGCGGTAGATACGGTCTTGGCTCTAAGGATACTACTCCCGCATCCATCTTCGCAGTATATGCAAATATGGCAGGCGAGCAGAAGAACCACTTCACCGTTGGTATCGTAGACGACCTTACCGGTCACTCCCTTGACGAGGTTGCAGCTCCTAACACTGCTCCCGTTGATATG
>JAZOMD010000108.1:0-3545 GCA_045653745.1 Eubacteriales bacterium
CGAGGTTATATAGGGCTCGCACTCGGCACCGTTGATGATTATTTTCTTGATAAGCCCACGCTTCTCGGCGTGAGGCTTTACAGACGTAGGGTGGCCTGCGCCGCCAAGGCCGACAAGACCCGATGCACGCACCGCAGCCGAAAAGCTCTCAAAATCCGTAAGCACGGGGGGTGCTATCGCAGGGTCGGGAGTCATCTCTCCGTCGGAGTCTATGCGTATTGCCGAGAGCACTCTGCCGTTCGAGGTGAGGAACTCCTCAAGCCCTCTGACGGTGCCCGAGACCGACGAGTGTATGGGTGCACCCACGTATCCGCCTGCCTCTGCTATGAGAGTGCCGACGAAAACCTTATCCCCTGCCTTTACGACGGGCACGGAAGGTGCGCCTATATGCTGCGAGGTGGAAATGAGCACCGAGGACGGTGTGGAAATCCTTATCGCAGGCATTTCTGCCGTGTGCTTCCTGTGCGGAGTACGGGTTTTTCCGCGTTTGAATAAAATCATTAAAAACCTCCTCCCCGAGAGTCAGCGACTCCCGAAGACTAATTATTTTCTGTTTTGGACGAGGGGTATTCGCCTCTCGCAGGGCCGACCGAGGATCTGTACGCCCTCGGGGAGCAGCCCCTATATCTTTTGAAGATTCTGTTGAAATAGGAGACCGAGGAAAATCCGACTGTCTCGGATATTTCAAGTATGCCGCCGGGAGTTTTCAGAAGAAGGCTCTCCGCCTTGCATATTCTCACGAAATTCAGGTACTCCGTGAAGGTAGAGCCTGGCGCCGCCTTGAAGATGCGGCAGAAATAGCTCGGGTCGAACCCAAGGCGCTCGCTTGCCGACTCAAGGGTTATGTTCTCGGAAAAATTCTGATTGATGTAGCCTATCTCGGGAAGTATCTTCTGCATTTCCTTTGCAAGATAGATAGCGTCTGCGTCGGGCAGGGCGCCTGAACGGCAAAGCTTTCCGATAAGTCCGTTCGCATATGCTCGCACGAAGAAGGAATAGGAAGGTTCCTTATCGCGGCATTCCTTTATGATAGCGCCGACTGCCGCCGCCATGCTTTCGTCCGAGAAGACGCGCACGGGAGAGCCAACCTGACCGCGAAAGCGGAGAACGTATCTTATAAGCCTCTGTGCCTCTGCATCTCCGAAGTCACTCACGCGCAGCTGCACCGAGCCGTAGCGTGTACCCTCTGAGGGCTCGGCGGAATGAAGAACTCTCGAATTCAAAAACACCGTCTCGCCGGGCAGAACCGAATATTCCCTTCCCACGGCTCTCACCGAAAGAGAGCCCTCGTATACCGTCACAAGCTCGAGCTCGTCGTGACAATGAACCGAGGCTGTACCCACGGGAGAATCCGCGTCCGAGGATTCGAAGAAATAGACGCGCACCGCAGGCTTCTGCGCCCTTTGTGCCTCGCCCTTCTGTATTCTTTCATTCACGACAAAAAACACCTCCTGCCGCAAGGCGAGTCTCCAAAGAATCTCGCACAAGCTACGGAGAAGACAAAATCGTACAACTCCGTCATATATTCTACCATATGGCGAGTTATTTGTCAATAGGATACGAAGTGTTAATTATTTAACATAGATTGATTATTTTTCCTGTTTTGGAAATTGCGAAAATGTCAAAAAAGTTCTAGTTTGCATTTTTGAGGAAAGCAAAAAAGTGCGGAAAATCGGCGCGTTTTTTGGCGAAAAAAAAGGACAGAGAGCCTGTCTCTGTCCTTGTGAATGTCAGTTTTGAGCAAAAATATGGAAAATTTTTCCCTGAGAAATCAGGCAAAAACCGCCGAGACGTCTTGCAATTTTATGCAAGCTTTGCAAGCGTTTCCATTACGTACTCTGCGTACTCCTCGCAGGTTGCACCGCCGGGACGGCCGGTGATAACGAACTTCTTTTCCTCAAACGCGCAGATGTCGAGAGCTCTCTCGAGTCTGTCTGCTCTGTCCTGATAGCCGATGTGAGAGAGGAGCATTACGCAAGCGCGGAGCATAGACGAAGGATCAGCGTAAGCGCCTCTGCCCTCGTTCACCATTCTCGGAGCCGAGCCGTGAATAGCCTCGAACATTGCGTACTTCTTACCGATATTTGCACAGCCTGCAGTACCTACACCGCCCTGGAACTCTGCCGCCTCGTCGGAGATTATATCACCGTAGAGGTTGGGAAGAAGCATAACCTGGAAGTCGCGGCGGCGCTTCTTGTCAACGAGCTTTGCGGTCATGATGTCTGCGTACCACTCGTCGGTGGTTATCTCGGGATAGAGGTCTGCAACCTTGTGGCAGTCCTCAAGGAAGTTACCGTCGGTGGTCTTTATGATGTTAGCCTTGGTTACGAGAGAAACGCGGGTCTTGCCGTTCTTTCTTGCATAATCGTAAGCAAGGCGAGCGATTCTGTCAGAGCCCTGCTTTGTGGTAACGGTAAAGTCTACCGCAAGGTCCTCGGTAACGTTGAAGCCCGACGAGCCTACCGCGTAGCCGCCCTCGGTGTTCTCACGGAAAATAGTCCAGTTGATTCCCTCCTCGGGTACCTTTACAGGACGAATGTTTGCAAAGAGGTCGAGCGCCTTACGCATAGCAACGTTTGCAGACTCGATGTTGGGCATTCCAGAGCCCTTCTGAGGAGTGGTGGTGGGGCCCTTGAGGATTATGTCGCAAGCCTTAAGCTCTGCAAGCACGTCGTCGGGAATAGCCTTGCCCTTAGCAATTCTGTTTTCTATGGTAAGTCCGTCGATGTCGGTGAAGGAAACCTTGCCACTCTCTACGAGGTCGGCGAGCATAAACTTAAGAACTCTTGCCGCCTCCTTGGAGATGATGGGGCCTATGCCGTCGCCGCCGCAAACGCCTATCTTTATAGTGTCAAGAGAAGCGTAATCGGTGAAGTCGCCCTGCGCCTTCATATCCTCAATTCTTGTGAGCTGACCCTCGAGAATCTTGCGGAATTTAGCGCAAGCTTCTTCTAAATTTTTCTCGTAATTTGCCATTTTTGTAAACCTTTCTTTTCATATATGCCTATTTTTGAAAACATTTTAAGCTCTCGGGAGAATTATCTGATTCTCTCCCAGAGAGTATCGTCCGCTATCATAGCGTCCATTACCGCAGCTCTTTCGGGATTCTTCCTTGCGTCTCTTATCTCCTCAAAGAAGAACTTGGTCGTGCCGAGAGTACAAGGTGGGAACCATATCGGAGTTTCCTCGGGCTTTTCGTAGTGGATATATTCACCGCCGAGGATACCCTCGTGGTCGGAGCCGCCGCCGACAAAGAGGTCGTATTTCTTTGCAAGCTCGAGTGCCGTGCGTCTTTCTGCGCCCTGCATATTAGAGCTCCATATCTCGATGCCGTCAAGACCGAGAGAAGCGAGATATTCTATGCAGTCGAGCTGGTTGTGAGGATGCGCAACGAGGATAATTCCGCCTGCTCTGTGAACGAGAGGTATCAGCTTCTCTGCGTCCATAAAGGGATATTTCGGCGGTATTTCGAAGCGATGGTCGCCAAAGCAGGTGTAGAAAAATTCGGGGTAATCAAGGTCGGTAACCAACCCCTTTGCCTTCAT
>JAZOMD010000109.1:0-45891 GCA_045653745.1 Eubacteriales bacterium
TAAGCAGTGAAGGAAACGTATACCTTGCCTGCTGCGTATTCGTCAGCGGTGATTTCTACGGTGTTCTGCTCACCGTCGTATATATTCTGCTTGATGGTGATCTCGTCGCTTTCGCCACCTTCGTCCTCGCCGCCCTCGTCGCCGCCTGCGCCGCCTGCGAAGGAAACGTTGATTACGAACTCGCCTGCATTGTTCCAGGTGCCAAGACCTACTCTGTAAGTCTTGCCTGCCTCAACGGTGATTGACATTTCGGTGCCCTGGCTACCGGTGCCGTTGTTCGCGGTGGTGTTGTTGCCGTTCATCTCGAACCAGTCACCCCAAGAGTCACCGGATACCCAAGTAAAGGTAACGGTACCGTTCCCGGTGGCGGTAAAGAGATAGTAAATCTTGTTGATAGTATCGGAGTTTATAGTTACCGACTCGGGGAGAGTATCCCAAACGTAAGGATTGCCTTCGCTTCCGTCGCCCTCACCGGTAGAAGGTGCGGTGTAGGTAACGTTAACGGTGAACGAGCCTGCAGTGCTCATTATATTAACGAACGTAACGGTGTAGGTACCGGGAGCGAGAGTAACCTGACCTCTACCGATCTGCATACCCGTAGAATCAAAGAAGATAGCGAGAAGGTCGCCGGATACGGTGTAAGTACCGTCTGCGTCTGCAACGAAGGTGTAGCTCTTGCCGTCAGCAAGATCGGCATCTTCAAGGACTATGGTGTTCGAGCCGAGATTAAGCACGGGGAGAGAGGGTGCGGGATCGTCGCCATCGTCACCGCCCTCGTCACCGCCCTCGGGTGCGGTGGTGGAAAGAGCAAGCTCAGCGCTATAAACGAACACGGAGGGTTTTCCGTCGGGACCGAATTTGAGGTATCCGAAATACTGAGCCATACTGTTGGTGTCGTCGTAAGGCGGGTTGCCGTTAAGAGTGTAGGTAACCTTGCCTGCTTCGATAACGTAGGTGTAGTTCTGCACAACGCTGCCTGAGGTGTAGGTCATAGTGCCGTCAGAGTTGATAACGAGCACGCCGTCAGCGGTGTAATAAGTACCGGAGATGTCAGCCGCGATATTGCCGCTGCCCTCGCCTTCGCCGCCTTCGCCGCCGCCAACGTTACCCTCGCCGCCTTCGACCTCGCAAGCAACGAATCCAACGCCGATCTCCCATACTACGTTCTTAGTAGTTGCGCCAACCTTGAAGGAGATGGAAGCGCCAGCCTTAAGCTCGAAGTTTACGTAGCCTCCGTTAGGTGCGATATTGTAGTCAACTGCGGGCTCCTGCTCGCCGTCAATCCAAAGACCAAGTCCTGCAGGAACGGTAAGAGAATACGCGCCCTCTGCCGGAGCGGTAAAGGTGTATGCATCCTCCCATGCGTAAGTATCCGTCGTAACTACGTAATACTTAGTTGCAGTATTTTCGGGAACTACAAGCTCGGACACAGTGGGAACGGTGATAATAATGGTCTTGGTAATCTTACCGAAGTTAACGGTAACGGTGTACTCGCCGGGATCTGCAACCTTGAAGGTAATGCAATCCATATATGAGGAGTAGCTGGGTCTTACGAATTCCTCATCATTCCAAAGGATACCGGCATCGCCCGTCTTGTTGTTAACGAACGACATAGAGAAGTCGTTAACGTCAAGCGCGCTCGCAGTAGCGGTTACGGGAACGAGAGAGGAAAGATGGAGACGAACGTACTCGTCCTTAGCAAGAGTAAGGTCGATAATACCGTCCTCGTTGGTATCAACGATAGGAGTCTCGCTAGTAATGTACATACTACCGCTTTCGGGATCGGTATCGGTACCGGTTACGTAGGAGAGACCGAAATCGGTGGGGATAAGAGAGGTCTTCGGATAGATAGTGGTGTAGGTTCTCTCGCCCGATCTCTGGCTTACGGAGTATGCGTAGATAGAGGGAGTTGCGGTATCGAGGAGAGTAACGGTGTTGTTCACGGGATCATAGGTGATGTCGTTATCGACCTCCCAGTTTCTGTAGGAAGAAATAGCGAAGTCAGCGCGATTGATAACCCCAAGATCGTCAACGGTGAACTCGATTGCTACGCCGTAGAGATAAACCTGATACTGGGTAGTGTCGTCGCTCATCTCGGTAGCGTTAACGGTGAAGTATCTGAACTCTACGTTGTAAATACCGGTTTTGGCATCGTAGGACTCGGTGAAGCCCGAAACGTTGGTTCCCGCCTCGGCAATTCCGTAGATAGCGTAAAGGGTATTTGCAAGAGTAGAGGTATCAACGTCGGTGCCGGGAAGAATTCCGCCGGGCTGATAGGTGTAGCCGCTGAGGAACTGCTCGTCGCCTGCGGCAACCTCAATAACGTTGGAGCCTGCTACCATCTGTACTGCAAACACCTCCTCGTCGGAAATGCGCTCGTACCACTGATGGTCGCCGCCGACGAAGTCGCCGTTCATATCGAAGGTCTTGTAGAATATGTAGGAATCGCTGTTACCGAGAACGAAGTAAACCTCGTTGGTCTGAGCATTCTCGACGACAAGATTTGCGGCAGTACCGCCGTAAACTATCTGTCCTGCGATTACGTTACCGTCGATAACCTTACCGTTCTGCGCAACTGCGGCAGCAAGAACGGCAGCGATATCGGTCTTATCAACCTCTTTCACCTTAGCCTCACAAACGGTACAGTAGCCCGCTGCGTTCAGCTCGTGAGCCGCCTTGTCAGCAACCTCTACGCTGTGCTCACAGAGAGCTGCGTGCCAGTGATATTCACCGTCACCCGACCATTCGTCGTCGTAGTAGTGGTTGTGAATGTCTCTGATTACGTAGAAGCAATCGTCACACTTGCCGTCGTCGTCAGCGTCAGCGTGAGCTGCTACGTCTGCACCTACAGCCAAGTGGCCGCAATCAGCCGCGTGCCAGTGATTAACGCAGTCAACAGTCCATTCTTCAGCGTACGAATGTCCGTCTGCACAAGCCATCTTGTATTCGCAAACGTCACATGCGCCATCATTGTTTTTGTCTGCATGGGCGAGCTTTACTTCAGTAACGTCCTCGCACTCGCAGGTCGCAGCATACCAGTGTCCCGAAGCGTCCGACGTCCAGGTCTCGGCAAAGGTATGTACGTGTGGGGTTCCTTCTCCCGTGCCGGCACACGATGCGAGAGCAACTACGCAAAGCATAAGCGCGAGAAGAAGAGCAAGTACTCTTTTCATTTTAGAGCCTCCTTAAAATTTATATTTTGTTTTGCGAAAAAACATTTTTCCCCGTTTTTATCCTACCGCCACGCCTTACCGTTCATAGGGTGTGGATAAAATTGGGTATAAATATTATACAGCAGTATACTTTAAAAATCAAGATATTTTTACAAAATAGTTAACGATATGTGAAGATTTGTGCAAACTTCACCTTTCCTCTTTCCAAAAAAAGGCACGACGCTCAAAGAAGCGCTATTATTTTTTCTCGTAGTAAGCACAGGCGAAAAGCCAGCCTGATTCGCCGATTGCCTGATATTTCTTTCCGTCAAGCTCGTCTTGCTCAAATCTTCCCGCACCGTCGTAGAAGAATAGCTCCTTCATGCAGTAGGCGTACAGGAAATCGCGCAGCTCTTCCGTCACCGGAACGAGTCCGTCGGAGTTACAGTAGTACTGATAGCCTTCAAATCCGACAAGCTCCGGAGGGCACGGGCGGCAATCCCGGTCACAGTTCGAGCAGCCTACGAGGTTGCCGTTGCCGTCGCGCGTGGCAGCGCAAGCCCAACCCGTATCGGTTTCGGCATTATGACAGGTACAGTCGGTAACGCAGAAATAGCTTCCGTCGTTTACGCTGCCTATGGTTGAAAGATGCGTATATCCTTCAATGAGGACCTTATAGTTGTATCCGCCTGCCGTAAGCGCACTGTTGAGTGACTCGCTTGAATCACCCTCATACTCTATTCTGTTGAACGGCCGCCCGATGAAACGGGTGCTCTCGGTGATATAAGCGTAAAGTATCGGACCGTAGCCGTCGGTCTCGGGATATTTCTCCTTACTGTAGAGGTGATAAAATCCGTCTCCGCCGTCGTTTTCGTCCCACATTTTATACAGCCGCTCGTCAAAAACGTAAACGTTCGAAGCTTCATTCAGCCTGTATTCGGGAACGGCAATGCGATACTCCTCGTCACTGTACTCATGCTCGGATTTTACGAAATCGGAAAAATCGTGAGTAGGAACGGCGAGTCCTCCCTTCGCGACGTCCGTTCCCTCGGGATACTCAAAGGCGCCGTCGCGCTTTATGGCAAAGGTGACGGTAACCGGATATTTGTTGTTCTTTTCGTCCGCCTTTATCGCAAAGATGTAGTTATTTCCAACCTGATCCTCGGTCAGCTTTACGGTATGCAAGAAGTTTATCGTGTAGCTGCCGACGCTGCCACCGTCGTCTATGGTGCGCTGATACCGATTCCACGCAAACGAGCCGATGTAAACGTCCATATACGGATTCACGTTATCGGCTTCGGTGTCGACCCAGCTCTCAATGCTGTAAACTCCGTTTTCGGACGGAGAGTACATAAAGTATATCGCACTGTCCGGGCCGTCAAGCGTTGCCGCGTAAACACCGGTTTTGGAAATCGGATGGCCGCTCATAGAGCCCGTGCCGGTGCCCGTAAGAATGTTGAGCGTATGAAGCTCGAGCACCACGTTACGGTTATCGTTAGTCGCAATATTTGAGTTGGGGTCGTAGGTATATTCGTTGGGGACGGCGGAGAGCGTTACCCTATAATCGCCGTCGAGCCCGTCTATTCTGGCGGTGCCCTCCGAGTCAAACTTCGAGGTGTGAACGCTGTAACCGTCGCTCCAAAGAGCAAACATTTCCATTCTCGGAGAATAGGGCTCGCCGTCGGCGAGGAGAGTTACGGTAAAGTCGTCTGTCGGGTCGTCATTCATTGAAGGCGGCGTATAACCGTCCGTTCCGCCCTCGCCCCCTCCACCGCCGCCGGAGGGAGTGACGTATTCACCCGAGCAGGCGACCGTGGAAAGAAGCGCGGAAGCAATCAATGCTATTGCTAATAGTTTTTTCAAAATTTTCACATTGTGCCCCCTTAAGTAAACTTTTGTTTGCTTTTCGCTCTGTTTATGCGTAATTTCCTTGCCACGATGTCAATAACAAATAGCGCTGACGCCGCAATAAGAAGCGGTATAACGTAGCTTTGCTTGTAGAGAGACACCTCGCTCATATCCGTTTTGAGACTGGGTATTTCTCCGACGGCAGTTGTGCCGTTATCACGCATAAACCGATATACGTTGTATTTATCGAAGCTTGCAAACATATCGTATTCCGGAAGATAAGCAAGCTCTATTTGGGTATTATAGACGTAGGTGTTTTGCCCCGTAGCGTAGGTGATGGAAAGTCTGTAGGTTCCCACCTCTTCGGTAGCAAGGGTGAAGAAATGCTTCGAGCCGTCGTAGGTAAGAGTGCGGGATATCGTTCTTCCGCCGGGGAAGATTATTCTCATCGAAGCGCTCGCCAACGGGTCAATAACCGCAGGAACAAGCTCCACGTACGCGTTATATTCCGTGCGCTCCACGTTTACGGAAAGCGGAAGCTCTATTCTTTCAGAGGGGGTATTGCTGAGAAGAAGATTAGATAAGAATTTGCTTCTTTCATCTTCACTCCACCTCTCGGTCCACGCATCCGAAAGCGAGGTTGCAAGGCTGGCTACCCTGCCGTTTCCGTGAGAGCGGTAAGCGTAGAGAGGAACCGTCTCCTGATAACCGTTTTCCTTAAGATAAGTAACGGTAAGCGGAACGGTGGCATCGTATTTAGCGACCGAAAGAATGTAGCCCGAAACCTTCGAGAGAGAAGTAATTCCGCTGAGAATACCATCTCCGGGCTTAGCAAGAGAAACGGATGAATCCTTGCGTATCACTACGTCGGCAAAACTCTCCGCTACACTTCCAAAAACCACGCCGGATACGTCCTCGAGCCTGTTAAGTCGGTAAAAATTACCGCCCTCGCCTGCATTTACGACATTGTAAAGATAGGTTTCTCCTGCTGGGTCGTCGGTGTTGGAATAGATGTTTACAGCCGATACCGCAGCCCCCTTTGCATAAAGGTCGGCGGCTACCTCAAGTGCCGTTCTGTCGCTATCAAAGCTGAGTCCGTCAGAAAGAATCATTACCTGATTATGCGAAAGGTTAAGCGCATTCACCGCCGCGAGAGCCTCCTCAAGTCCAAGACCTATATCGGTTCCGTGCGAAGACGTAATTTCGTTGATATACGAGATAAGCTCGTCCTTACAATCCCCTGCTCTTCTCGGGATTTTAACGTTAATTTTGCCCGAGAAGGTAACGAGGCAGACGTAATCGTCGTCTTCTATAACCGAAAGGAGCTTTATCGCGGTATCCTTAGCCATGTTGAGCTTATCAGCCATAAACATACTGTGAGATGCATCGAGGAGTATCGTATAGAGTCTTCCGTCCGTTCCCGTGCTTCCGAAATCCACGGGAAGAATCTCCTCAAGCCTCTTAAAGGTAGAGTCGTCGGAATTTGTATGAAGCTCGAGATTTCCAAGAGTTATAAGACTTTTCCCGTACTGGGACACAACCGTGGAAACGGTGTCTATGAATGCGTTCGCGTTTCTTATATCTCTAACGTCAAGGTTAGAAAGAATTATTTCATCGTACTTTATAAGCGCCTCGACGTTTACGGGAACGCGGTCGTTATTTCCCACGACGTAGCTGTCGACGGTTACGCTCTCGCCCTGCATAGCTCTTATCAGCTGCTCGTCTGCGTAGCTTCCCGTAACGAGAAGAATATTTTTGCTCCCCACCACCTTCTGCGTAAAGGTGCAAGCGTTATTGTACTCGGAAAGATCGTCCTCGCTCTCCAGAGTGGCTTTATACTCAAAGGAGCCGACCAGGTCTGCCGGGAGTGCCATTCTAACGGTTGTAAGACCGGAATCGGCGCTTATTACCGTATCTGCTATCAGCTCGAATTCAGCATCGGCACCCTCGTCAATCGACCTTCTGTAAAGGCTGAAAACGGCGTCAAGCTTTGACGAGGACTGAATAAGGAACCTCGCTTCGCTTTTGTGGTTGAGATACGCCGTGGCAGACGCCTCGCAGTCAAGAAGCTGAATCTCCTTTTCGTCCTCCGAAAGAGAGTTGTCAAGAAAGATTGCGTCTATTTTTATACCGTTTTCGGTGATATTTTCTACCGCCTCGGCAATAGACGAAACGCTGTTACCCGTCGTATCGTTTCCGTCCGTGATAAGGACTATCCTCTTCAAGGAATCGCCACCAAAAAGCCCTGCCGTGAAGGTAAGCGCACCGACTATATCGGTTGCGCTCTCGTCAACGTTCGCCTCGGAAACACTTTTCAGCGTCCTTCCAGCCGGAGTCAGTATAACGCAGTCCTTTCCGAAGCAGACGACGCCCAGCTCCGAGTTTTCGGGAAGAGAACTCTTGATTTTGTCGACGTATGCGTCTATTTCCTCTTGTTTTCTTTCGGAAGAATAGGAGGTATCCGCAAGAACGTATACCGTGGTTTTCGTAAGAACGCGCGTACTTGAAAGACCTGCGACCGCAAGGGTCACGAGCACGCCGATAACAAGGTGAATAAAGAGCGATGCAGTCCAGCCTATTGAACGGTTATCTTTATTCCTTATGAGGATAAAAGGAATTATGAAAACGAGTGCAACAGGTATTATCAGCAAAAGCAGATAAGGGTTATCGAAGCTGATATTTTTCATAGCAATATACCCCCCAATCTGCAACGAACAGTGCTCCGAGAATAATAAAGAGCAAAATCAATGCATCGTATTTTCCGTCGATGCCGCCCTCGGTTCTTTCACCGGAAAGCGTAAAATCGCTCTCCTCGGTTACGGGCGCACTTTCCTCCGGGTCCGCCCCTGCAAAAATCTTATAAGTAACCTCCTTGCCGGCAATCGTAGCACCGACGGTATAAACGCCGACCTCGTCAAGAAGTATATTCGATGTAGCCGACGCGATATCAACGAAGATGCTCTCTCCGGAGGGCGACTCCGCTTTATACCCCTCTGCGGTGGGTAAAATGTTTATTACCGCATCCTCGCCGACGGTGTAGCGAACCTTGTCAACGACGCTCGGGAATGAGTATTCAATAAGATTTCCGAGGAGTACCACGAAGTCCGATTTGAGTGCGAAGTCGGATTCGTGAAGATCAAAGCCGAAGACGACCTGTCTGTTACCGACTCCGTTGGTACCCGCGAATATAAGCGGATTTCCCTCGTAGCTGAAAAGCGTGGTGAATTTCAGATACATACCGCTGTATTTGAGGTATTTCGAAATATAAATGTCTTTGCCCGAGACGCCCTCAAGCAGCTTTCGCGCCGTGGTTGCCGACGAGCTCGACTTCTCAATAACGTCAGCCGTTTTAAGGCTGTTCTTCGACCTTACGTCAAAGCCCGAGTCTGCAATATTTTTATCACAGTTCACGAGCCATACCGAGCCGCTCGGCAGCTCGCTCGGCGAATACGCATCGAAGATGTAAAGACCGTATTCCTCGGTTTCCTTCTCGTAATCCTCAGGATCTATTACCTTGACGGAGGCATCTGTAAGTGCATCAATTACCGCCTCAAAGAAAAATCCCGTTTCGCTTACGATAAGAACGCTGTACGATTTGTCCGATTGAGGATTATACTCGGTGACGGTGTTGTCAAGAGCGTATCCGTCTTTGTTTGCAACGGTCACGGAAAATCCCGAAAACGAATCAACCGAAGCTTCAATGGTTGCCGCAGTCATTTCTCCGGCCTTTACCGACACGGTCTTTTCCGAAAGCTCCTTTCCGTCAACGACGAGCTTCAGCACGAGGTCGGCATCGCTGATATACGATACCGCGTTCACGCTTGCCGTAAGCTTCGAGCCCGTGTGGGAATACCCGAGATCGAAAACTCCGTAGTTTTCCATATTGGCAGAGCCGACGCTGATTATTTCCAGATTTCCGTATTCGGCATAGCTTTTGTCGGTGACTAAGTAAATGAGCGCAGAGGTATTTCCGTCAAACTCCTTCTGCACCGTACCGATAAGGCTCTCGTGCGAGAGCGCCGTATGAGAGGGCTCCGCTTCCCTTACGAGTCCGATAGCACTGTCCTTATCGCTTACGCCGTCAAAGAGCACCACGGTCTCGTCTGCCGCACAAACGAGCTTATAGGTGCTACCGTCGCTTGAGCGCTTTATAACGTCGATTATCTCGTCCTTAGCCTTTTCAAATCGGCTCTCGCGCCCCTCTATCATATTCATACTTCCCGACGAGTCAAGCACGAAGCAATAATCCTTTGCTGCTCCGGGAAGCGTGAAAACGGGACGGGCTATTGCAAGTGAGATTGCCGCCACGGTAAGTATCTGAAGAATAAGACTGATTAGTCCCGTGATTGCACTCAGAGGATTTCTTCGCTTCAGGAATTTATCGCTGAGATGCCATATGTAAGTAGACGGAACAGTCTGCTCGGTGTACTTGCTTCTGAGAATGTATATCACGATTATTATCGGGATAGCAATAAGACCCAGAAGACCAAGGGGATAAGTAAAAGTCATTTAAGCACCCCCAAATCAACCAGATTTCCGAAAAAGACGTCAAAGAGCTTTTCGTGAGCGGGAACGAGAAGATAGGCTCCGCCTCTGGATTCACAGTAATTCTTGATTCTCTCAACGACAAAGCGCAAAGCGGCTTTGTAGGCGTTCACTCTGTCTTTATCTATCTTCTTACGGAAGAAGCGCTGCGGATCTTCCGAATCGAAAAGGTGCATTTTCCCTCTGAACTGCGGATTAAGCTCCTCACGGGAAAGAATCTGCACGCAGAAAACGTCCCTTCTCTGCTCCGTAAGCTTGTCTATCGCCTGCACGAAATCCGCGTCGGTCAGAAAGTCCGAAATTATTATAGAATACCCGTCGCCCATACCTATTTTCGAATTTACTATCGCCTCGCTGATAGCCACGTCGTCGGTGAATTCTATTTCATTGAGCTTGTTAACAGAGGCAAGATAGGCTTCCTTGCCAACTATACCGGAAATGATTTCGTCAAGTCTGCCACCGTGTATTGCGTACACCGACACCTTATCCATCTCACACACCGAAAGATATGCAAACGCCGCCGCCATCTTCAGCACCTGCTCGGCCTTTTCCTGACTTGAAAACCGAACGGAACGGCTTGCGTCTATATATATCTTCGTATGCATCTGGCGCTCGTCCAGATACAGCTTCTGAAAAAGCTTGTCCGAGCGAGCGTAGATTTTCCAGTCGATTTTATTGATATCGTCGCCTTCTCTGTACTCGCGGTAATCCGCGAAGTCACACGACGAGCCAAAATTCTTCGACCTATGGTTTCCGCCAAACATTCCGGCAATATTGTTTTTGAGGACCGTTTCAAGGGCTTCAAGCTCCATAAGAAACGCCTCGTCAATTACCATTTTTCCCATTTAGCGAACCTTTTCAGTTTCTTTGATTATCATTCCTATAACCTCGTCAACGGTAAGCTTCTCGTTGACGGCGGTGTAATTGATTTTAATTCTGTGGCGAAGCACCTGACGTGCAAGCGCATCGATATCCTCGTAGGAAACGTTGTATCTGCCCTGCATAAGCGCGCGCACCTTTGCCGCGGTAATAAGGCCCTGCGCCGCACGGGGAGACGCACCGTATTTTACATACTTCTTGGTAGAGGGAGCTCCTGCGTCGAGCTCGGGGTGAGTTCCGGTTACGATACCGACAGCATAACGAAGAACCTCGTCTGCGAGGGGAACCGATGCCGCAAGCTCTCGCATCTCGAGAATTTCCTCTCCCGAAAGCGCCGCGTTCGCAGTCTCATCCATCGTCTTCTGAGTCATTTTAACTATGTCGCAAAGCTCGTCCGCGTTAGGGAAGCCTACGATAAGCTTGAACATAAATCGGTCCATCTGAGCCTCGGGAAGCGGATACGTACCGTCCTGCTCTATCGGGTTCTCGGTTGCCAGAACGAAGAAGGGCTCTTCAATCTTGTAGGTCGCGTTATCCACGGTAACCTTGTGCTCCTGCATTACCTCGAGCATAGCAGACTGGGTCTTGGGGGTTGCACGGTTTATCTCGTCGGCAAGAACGAGATTTGCAAATATAGGACCTCTCTTAAACTTCGTTACGAGTCTGCCGTTTTCGTCCTTCTCGATTATGTTGGCGCCCGTTACGTCGGAGGGCATAAGGTCGGGGGTGAACTGTATTCTCGAAAAGGGAAGGTCGAGTACTCTTCCGAGCGAGCGCACAAGACGGGTCTTGCCTACTCCGGGAACACCCTCGAGAAGCACGTTTCCTCCCGCTACTATCGCTATAATGACGTTATCGATTATTTCGCTCTGTCCTACGACGTCGCGCCCCAGCTGCGCCTTTACGTCTTCAATCTTTTTGCTGAACGCCTTTACTCTTTCAAGCTCGGATGCGCTCTCGCCTACAACCGTATTTCTGTTTTCCATTTCAACCTCGATTGCGTTTATTTCGGTATTGCTCATCAGTTTTCTTCTCCTTTGTCAAATCCGCCGTAAAGAATAGCGAAATATTTTTCCATAGCGTCCTGCTCTTCTTCCGTGTAATCACCGTTCTGAAGTCCGCCAAACATCAGTGCGTAATATCTTTCGATAATAACGCCGTACTCAACGTATGTATTCGTGTAGGGGTCGAGAACGAGATCGTCACTTCCGTATTCCGTTCCGCTTCCTATTGCTCCGCCGCCCGAGTTCTCCTTATCGGGAGCGCTCGTGCCACCCGACGTATCGATAAACGAGGGTCTTTTGAATTTAACCGGCTCGCAGTCAAATATGCTTGCTATCCGCTTAATCGTATTTTCTCCCGTATCGGTGCTCGCCTTATGAAGAGAGAGCGCCGCAAAGAGATCGCCGAGAACGGCGCCCACGGTCGAATCAAGCTCTCGCTGAACCGACTCGTATCCGTGAGAGGCAACCTGCCCGGAAAGCTTTGCAAGACCGTAAAGCCTCGTGCCGTCACCGTTTTCCTCCTCTGCCAGAGCAAGCCTTGTAAGCACCGCCCAGAGAGCGTCCGTCTCCGATATGCCGGAGGATGTCAGAGCCTGCGATATCCCCGTAGACGCTTTGAGAAGGCTGAGCTCGGTTTCGGCTTTGATTTGCTCCTCGTCCGGATTTTCTGCCGCAACTCCGGAATTCACGAATGTCGCCCGGAAGTCCGAAATCTCCGATGAGAATTTATCCCACTCGTCAAGAGCCGGCCAATCGTAATAATTGATAGCCTCGGCAAGAGCCTTAAGCTCTGGCGTATCCTTCGCCCAGAGCGCACTCATCAGCTCCAGCGCAAAGGAGGAAGCGTCGGTTTCAAGAAGAATTTCCCTCATTGCGGCGTCTAGCGCCTCGTCCTTCTTTTTTACGGTTTCCGTAACCTTCAAGACTTCAAGCAGCTCTGAAAGTATAGAGACCGTATTCTCCCTGTACGGAGATGCCATATCCGAGGCTGCCACGCTGCTTATCAGCTCGTTCATCGCCCTTATCTGAAGCTCGGTTATCTTGAATTCCTCCTCAAAGACCGGTGGCGCCGGCGGCTCGGGCTTCGTATAAACCAACGACCCGACGAGCGTTGCGGCTCCCACAGCGAGCGCGATTATATGTAACCACAGTCCTTTTATCTTCAGAAATTTCGTTGAAATTGAAGACAGACGCTCGTTTGCATCCTCGCGCTGGAGCTTATGTATAGCAGATTCCTCTGCCGAAAACTCAAGCATCGTTTCAACTCGCTCCGCAAGAGAAAGCTCGGCATCAAGCCGCCTTGCAAGCTCTATATCCGAAAACCCGAATACGAAGAAAAGCACACCACCGATAAGCAGAGCGGCAGCCGCTCCGATAAAGGAGTAAAGAAAATTCCTGCTTTCTATAAGCTCAAGCTTCGCGAGAAGCATAAGAATTCCCACCGTGAAAATCCCGAGAGCGAGTGCCAAGGATATCGATTTGAACAAGCGTATTTTAAAGGCTTTCTTTTTAAATTTTATAAAATTTACGCCCATAAAATCTCCTAAAATAATATATGTTAATAATAATATTATACCAAAGAGGGCGACTAATGTCAACATTTAATTTTTAAATTACTGTTCTATGAGTAGGAAAGCTTTTTGCGGCTTTTGCTCGTGACAATTTGCGAATACTATTGTATAATTATTTCGTTAATTTTTCACTCGACAAATTCAAGAAAGGACAGGTTATGACGGAAAGCCAAAAATCAAGGCTGAAGAGCCTTATCCCCGACGGAAGGCTTGAGAAGGTAAAGCTTCTTCTTTCTCTTCTGCTCTCGCTTCTTTTAATTGTAACCGCCGTATGCTTTGTAATCAGCTGCGTTTCGATTTACAAAAGCGGCTCCGACGCACCGTTTTCAAGAGATACGGTTGCGGCTCATCTGAAAAGAGTCGCTCCTATAAGCCTTAGCACCATAGGACTTGCAGTGGCGGTCGGTATCATCTCGCTTTTCACAAAAAAATCCAAAACGAAAAATATTCCCATCGAAAAAAAGACGCTTCTTTCGATATTCACAAAAAGGCTCTCAAATTTCCAAACCTCCGCCGAATATGCTCGCTTCGTGGACGAAGAAAGAAAAAGAAGACGGATAACCGTATTATCTGCCACAGCGCTCTCTCTTGTTTTTGCGGCATCGGCTCTTATATTCGTTCTGAATCCGTCAAGATACTCGCTTGACGACATAAATACGGGCATAGCCTACGCCGCGGTTATCGCTTGCGTATCCACACTTCTCGTATTTGCGGTTTGCTTGGCTTGCGCGCACCTTCTCGACCTCTCCTACGCCAGAGAAATCAAAATGGCAAAAGAGGAGATAAAGAGCCTTAATCAAGGTGTGAAAATCGCTCCGAGCGATGAGGAGCTCCGCGCTCTTTCCTCACGCGAAGGACACGCGATCTCTCTTGTAAGAATAATAGTTCTGACCGTCGCCGTAGCATTCATTATCGCAGGAATATTCAACGGCGGAATGGCAGACGTTCTCGGAAAGGCAGTCCGTATTTGCACGGAATGTATAGGTCTTGGCTGATATGAAAAAGCTTTTCGGAAAATTAAAGGGTCTTATCCCAACCAAGAGAAGACTCATTCAGCTATACGCAGCTCTGCTCACAAATGCAAACATAAAGGGTTTTGCAAACGGACGAATTTATCAGGGTCCGGTCAAGAACGCCTGCGTTCCCGGGCTTAACTGCTATTCCTGTCCTGCGGCGGCAGGCTCCTGCCCTCTCGGAGCGTTGCAAAACGCGCTTGCCGCAAGCGGAAAGCGCACCCCGTACTACGTTTTCGGCATTATTCTGCTCTACGGAATAATTTTCGGAAGAATGATATGCGGCTTCCTCTGCCCCTTCGGTCTGGTACAGGATCTCCTATATAAAATCAAAACTCCAAAGCTCGGCAAGAGCAGAGTAACGAAGGTTTTCTCCTATTTCAAGTACGTAATACTCGTCCTTTTGGTAGTCGTGTTCCCTCTCATTTATGCGTTCAAGGATATGCCTCTGCCCGCATTCTGTAAATACATATGCCCTGCCGGCACGCTCGGCGGAGCAATAGGTCTCCTTCTTAACTCGGCAAACGACGGACTTTACGCAATGCTCGGTCCGTTATTTACCTGGAAATTCGTCCTTCTCGTAGTCTTCATCGTTGCAAGCATATTCATATACCGCTTCTTCTGCCGTTTCTTCTGCCCCCTCGGCGCCCTTTACGGTCTTTTCAACAAGTTCGCAATTCTCGGAATCAAGCTTGAAAAGCCGAAATGCACCGACTGCGGTAAGTGTATCTCTACCTGCAAGATGGATATAACGAGGGTCGGAGACAAGGAATGTATAAGCTGCGGCGACTGCGTTTCGGTATGCTCCACGGGAGCGATAGAATACAGAGGCGGAAGGTGGCTGCTCGCAGAGAACACAATTCCCGAAAATGCTACCGCAGAAGAAAAGGCGGCAGCTCGAAAGAAACGCAGCAAGCGTTCCCTTGTAATCAAAATTACATCTTTGGTTCTTGCGGCGGCACTCCTTATCGGTACACTCGTATACTATAACGTTATCGACAACAAGCCCCTTCCCGAATCGGGGAGCGAGGTTGGATATTCCTGCCCGACGAACGACCTTGAGCTTGTAGACGGCTCGGGCAAGATAAGCATTTCCGCCCTTCGCGGCAAAATCGTGGTTATCAACTTCTGGGGTACGTGGTGTACTCCCTGCGTTGCGGAATTGCCCCACTTTGACGAGCTTGCAAGGGAATATAAGGACGAAGTAATCGTCCTCGCAGTACACTCCTCCGACAGCTATGGAAATATGCTCCCCGAGGATTTTGTAGAGGCGTACTACCCCGAGAGCGAAATGATTTTCGCCAAGGATAAGCCCAGCGAGTCGGACCCGTACGTCGATGATTATTACCTCACTCTCGGCGGCATCAGCACATATCCTATGACTGTCATAGTTGATGCAGAAGGCGTTATCACCTTCAAGCGAGAGGGTTCAATGACGTACAGCGATCTCGTCAGCCAAATAGAGGCGATAAAGTAATATAGTGCGCCATTTTGACCACTTTTGTTTGCATATATTGCATTTTTATAAGAAAAAAGCCGAATCTGCAAAGATTCGGCTTTTAATTTTTGAGTGTATTTTTTGAGATTATTTCGCCTGCAAAACGATAGTTACGGTATTGTCCGTAAGGGTGAAGTAATCGTCAGTGTAGGCATACGCATCGGGTGCTGAAACGACCTTCGCCTTGTAGGTATCGCTCTTAAGAGCGCTCTCAAGCTTACCGTTTGAATCTGTGGGCTTCGGAAGCTGGCAGGCACCCGTAGCATCGCAAATCTGGACCATTACGCCCGCGATGGGATTACCGCTTGCATCCTTTACGTAAACCGTATAAACGGGAAGCTTCTCGAGCGTTACGGTTGCCGCGTTATTTACAAGCTTGGTGTTGACTGTGGGGGAATCAAATCCTGCGGGAACGTAGGTTATTTTCGCATAATATTCGCCCTCGTTCTTTATCTTGAACGTTGCAAGACCGTCAGCGCCGGTCGTAACTTCGCTGCCCATAGGAGCAACGCCGTCCAAAAGAAGCTGCACCTTAGCTCCGCTGACAAGGTTGCCCGCGGAATCCTTAACCGTTACGGTATAGGTTATCTTTCCATCGTCTGCGCCGGGAGTGTCGCCTCCGCCCTCACCGGAACCTCCGGGCTCATTGCCGCCACCACAGGATACGAGTGCAAACGCCATGCATAACGTAAGCGAAAGAAGCAGGAGCACCGACATTAACTTTTTAAGGCTTTTCATAAAATCCTCCGTTTAATATTATCTTGGTATATTATACCACGGTAAATTGCCGTTTTCAAGTGGCAATTTTCATTTTTTATTTCTTTATCTGTCTTCGTAATAGCAGCAAGCAAAGAGATGTGCGTTTTCAGCGACTACCGTACCATCCGTTATAATAGAGAAAATGTAGTTTGCGCCGCCGCTATACCATCCCCATGCGTCACCTATTACGGCGAACGCCTCCTTGATTGCCGGTGTGAGGGGATAAACGCCGAGAGATTCGTCAGCCGCGTCGATATATTTTTGAATCATCGTGTGATAATTGATTTTTTTCTCGAGCTCACCGTCTTCACCGTAAATGTAAACGGAAAGCTGAGTGGTTTCCATTATGGTTTTAAACGA
Source organism: Eubacteriales bacterium (assembly GCA_045653745.1). Taxonomy (GTDB): domain Bacteria; phylum Bacillota; class Clostridia; order Oscillospirales; family CAG-272; genus UBA1740. The sequence goes on from JAZOMD010000109.1 coordinate 16,630, forward strand.
GGCAAGATACGGAGAATCAACGGCAATCTTAGCGAGGATTACCGGACCGTCTGCCGAGCCGAGGTGATAAAATCCGTCGTTTTCGTTGTATACCGCGCTAAGAGTCGAATCGGTTATGTCAAAATCGGTGAGCTCGGAAAGTCCGCCGATTTCAAAATCGGGAACGTACTTCGGAGGATTCTCGGGAAGAAGATACTCCTCCCAAGGAAGCTCCTCCTTGCTGAGAGGAAGCTCGGTGTCAACGCATTTTATGGTAACCGTAGCGGAGCACGCCACCTCGGTGTCTATGCGGCATACGTATCTTGAGCTTGAATTATAGTCCTCTCCGACGTTGAATATTCTTATGTTGAAGAAGAGGTCGCCGTCCTCGGTAAACACCTCTCCGCTTCCGTCCTCCGAGGCAAGATTTACCGCCTGAACAAAATGAGGACCGCCGTAATAGCCAAGCGAGGTCTGCTCGTCACACTCAACGGATATTTTGTATTGTCCGCGCATCGTAGGAACGAAAATAAAGTAGTTATATCCCTCTTTTAAATCGACGCGGTATCCTCCGTCGTCGAGAATCGAGGCAGAAACCGACTCCACTATCCCGTCACTCGGATAAATCGTTGCCGTGGGAAGACCGTCGGTAACATCGTATATGGTAACGGTAATCTCCTCCGCACCGTCGGAAAGGGTAGCAAGAGACTTATCGTAATAAAAGTCGGAATTCTTAGAATCCACAATCTCAACAGTAAAGGGCTTTTCAGATGCAGTCAGCGCATTCTTTTCCGAGCAGGAAACTATTCCCTGCTCGTCCGTCATTTTCATACCGAGCTTCTCTCCGTCTGCATCAAGTATGGTTACTATCATATTAGGCAAAGGCGTGCCGTGTGCATCAACCACCTTTACCGTGTAGACTATCTTGCCGTCGAGATTAGGGTCCCCAAGCTCTGCCTCGCACACGTCGCAAACGAGGTCGCGGTTTTCGTCCACGCAAGTCTTGCACGACCCGTCTGTGCTATCACCGCACGCCGCCAAAGCAAGGATAGAGATAAAAGCGACGAGTGTCAGAATAATATTTGAAATTCTTTTTAACATAGTTACTCCATTTGCCGCCGTAAGACGGTAGGTTTTATAAATGACACTTGCAAAAAAACATTTCTGTTAGGTAAATCAGGGGGCGTTTTCGTGTAATGCCCCCTGATTTTTAGTTATTTTCGATCAGCGAACGGTGGAAACCCATTCCCAGCCCTCGCCGATATACTCATAGTAGTAGCAAAGCTTTACCCACGAGTTTTCAACGTCCTTGAAGGTGTACTTATCCATAAGCATCTGCAAAATCTCGGCAAGCTCTGCATTTACAGCAACGCAGCCTCTGATTTCCAAATCGCCCTCGGTAATCATACTATTGTAATACTCGGTTATCTTTGCGGTCATATCCTCGCCGTCACCGTGATAGACGCCGGCTCTGGTTTCGGCAACCTTATGGAATTCGAAGTTCGCTTCGAAATCGTCACCCCACATCTGACGAAGCTGCTCGTCGGTGAAGTCGGCATAATGGTCGCTATCGCTCTTAGCAAAGTTGAAAGATCCTTTTTCTATCATCTGGGCGAGCGAATTATAAGCAAAAATGCTTGTGAACATAGTGAAGTCAACGTAAATTTTCGAGCTTCCCATAGTTCCGTCGGGAAGAATATTGTAGTAATATCCGTCGTCCTCGTTAAGCTTAACCTTCACGCCGCCTGCGATAAGAAGGTTAGTAATGTTGCCGTCCTCGTCAAGAGCGTAGGTAAAGGGAGCTCCGGGAGAAACCGAGCGGAACAGAGAATAATCCTCGCCAAGGTACTCAATCTTGAAGCCGAAGCTGTCAAATTTGTAGGGGTCCTCGTACGCGATGTCAATATAATAGGTAGTGCCTGCTTCAAAATAAGCGTGCATACGGACGTTATTGCCGTCGTCAAGAAGTCTCTCGCAGATAACGTGCTCGTAATAGAGAGAGCCGTCCTCGAGGAATATCCAGCCTGCAAGGCCTGCACCGGTGTCATCTTTGTTAACGTTGGAAACGATACGGTAAGCTCCCGACTTCGTGGGAGTGAATGCATACCAGAGACCTCTGGGCATAATAACGCGGTCGTAGGTAACCACGTTGGGGTACTCGTCAAGTCCTACCTCAGCATTCTCAACGGTGGGGTAAGCAGAGTGAGGAGCAAGACCGATAATGGGGTCCTCAAGCTCAGCTCCGTCCGTTCCGTAAGCGTCGTAATAGAGGCAGAGCTGAAGCCACTGATTAGGATTGTCTTTTTCAACTCCTACGGCATTTACAACGATTTTAAGATAATCCGCAAGAGTAGCGTCAACCGTGCAAAGACCGTTGATTTTTGCATTGGATGCGTAGTTGCAATATTTAACAATTGCGTCGTAATACTGCGCCAAATTGGCACTATTGTAAATAAAACCGTACACAGAGTTGTCAGACGAGAAGGGAGTGACGCCCATAAGGTTGGCAAGAAGAAGCGGTCCGTTTTCATCTCCGACATGATAATATCCGTCGTTTCCGAGCACTACCGTAGCGTAGGTTTGGTATCCGTCGCCGTTATCAAACGGGTCTGTCGCAGCCCAGCGAGGAATGAAGGATGGGGTGGTTACAGCCTCTTCGTCCACCACGCGAACGTTCTTGATGTAAACGGTATCAAGCTCGGTATCGGTAGACTCGTCCTTCAGGTAAATGATGGTAAACTTATAGGTACCCGCCTTGGTTGCTACGTACGGATAGCAGGTCTTCCATTCCGTGCTCACGCCGGATATGGTATTGATATTCACTCCGTCAACGAGCACGTAGAGAATGTCTGCGCCCTGCTCGGTCGAGGTGAAATAATCAAACGCAAACGCCTGTCCGGCGTCAAGAGTGACGTCCGCGTGCAGAGTTGCAAAGGAGCTGTCCTTCTTCGCGTTAGAGGACTTGATACAGGGAACTCCGTCCTTGTCGGTTATAACGAACGGCCAGGAGTATTCAGCATCCACGCTGTCCTCTTCGGGATAATAATTTATAGTAATATCACCCGAGTTAAGAACCTCGGACATTTCTTCGTTTGAGGGCATTTCGATGTCGGGCTTCTCCTGAGGAGCGAGCTCCTCGTAATTGTTTATGAGCTTCTGCTCGTAATCTGCGCCCTTGAAGTGGTCGAATATAACGTTGAAATACTTTTCTCCGGTGATAGCTCCGGGAACGATAAGACATACCGTGCCGTATCTGTCAACCATAACAGAGGTGGGGTACGCGGTTACACCGAAGGAGGTAGCAAGTCCGAAGGTGTCCTGCGCCATATCAAAGGTGAGTCCGTAGGAATTCTTGAACACCCTTATGTCTTCCATCGAATCGGTGGTGTATGGGTCGAGTGCCACGATGGCGATATCCTCAGAATAGGTCTGGTACGCAGACTCCATATAGGGAAACTCCTCAACGCACCACGAGCAGGTGGTGTACCAGAAGTTGATAAGAACCGCATCCTTCTCCTCGAGAAGCTTCGAGAGAGTCACGGTCTTTCCCTCGGTGGTGGTTACCGTGAAGTCACGCATTATGCTTCCGAGCCTGTAGGTAACACCCGTAAGCGAGGTGTTGCTTATGACCTTGGAAGTAAGAGTTATAGCCGCACTCGTGCCGCTGAAGGTGTAATAATCCTCTATCAGGTATCCTTCGGGAACTCCGCTCAGCTTGATAGCGTATCCGTCGAGCTGAGGAAGCTTAACCGTTGCAATTCCGTTTGCGTCGGTGGTAGCATAGCCCTCGAGATCCTCGAAGCTGTTATCCGAATAAACGGTTACCACAACGCCCTCGAGCGTCATTCCGCCGATAGTCTTAACGCTGACGGTGTAGTTTACTTTTTCTCCGGTGCCGTTACCGGTTCCGGGGGTATTGCCGGGCTTTACCGCCGCACCGCACTTGTCGCACTTGAGGTTGTTGTCGGCATCGACGCAAACCTTGCAGGTATCGTTCTTATCTCCGCAGGAGGTAAGAGTTCCCACCGTCGCGCCAAACATAAGAACAAGCGCCAGAAGAAGCGCGAGCGCTCTGTTGAATTTTCTCATCTTTCTTTTTCCTTTCACGTAAGTCCGCTTGCAAGTTTTCGTTTCTGACAAAAGATAACGCGGTGCAAGTGGGATTTGAAAACCTTATCCCGAGAGTTTTTTACGAAAAACACGAAAATTCTTCATCTTCTCGGGCAATAATTATATTTTCACCCTTTTATCATATCACATTATTTTCCTTTTTGCAAGTAGTTAGAGCGAATTAAAATGTAGACAAATTGTTATTTTTTAGTGAAAAGACTTGATTTAAGGCGTTTTTTATTGTATAATATTTGGTATATTTATAATTTTATTTAAATATATAACGAAATTCATTTAGTATTAAATTGAGCAGAAAGGCTATCAAATAATGAACAGAAGAAGAAAACTAACTCTCATCATCTCTGTGGTACTGCTTCTTGCGTGCGTCTTCTCGACGATGTCATCGGCATTATCCGGAGTGACCGACGGAAAGCTTGGCGATTCACCGTACATAACCGAGCTCGGCGACAAGTTGAAGGTTGATTCGAGCCAATTTTACGACGGCACGGTAATCCACCGCCTTCCCAGCACGGTCAAGGATACCGACGTGCTCTCGCTTATTATCGAAATAGACGGAGACGCTATACTCAGCGCCTACGACTCTGCCGATACGACGATGAGCCTTGCGGAATTCTATAATTCCGAAGCCGCAATTGCAATAAGAGAAAACACGGCAGACGAAGCGGCGAGGCTTTGCGAAAAGCTTTCCGAAAAAGACATCGACTACGCGCTCGGAGAAAGCTATACCACGATTTTCGCAGGCTTTGAGATCACCGTCAAGGCATCCGACTTCGTTGACGTTTGCCAGACTCTCGGAAGCGGCGTGGAGGTTATAGTCGGTGACGTTTACGAAACCGAGGAGACCAAGCTCGTTGAGAATAACGTAAACGCATTCGAAACCGGTATATTCGACACTACCGGATTTGATTACGACGGAACCGGAATGGTGGTTGCCGTTCTCGACACCGGCACGGACTATTATCACACCGCGTTCTCCACGGGCAACTTTACCGCGCCCGAGGAAAAATGGGGTCTTACCTTTGCAGAGGTTGAGGCTCTCGTGGGCAAGACCGCAGCAAGCGGATTCGAGTCCAACCTCACAGCCTCCGACGTTTATATCAGCGGAAAGCTTCCTTACGGATACGACTATGCTGATAAGGATTCCGACGTATTCCCCATAAACAGCCAGCACGGAACTCACGTTGCAGGTATTATCGCAGGTAAGGACGACAAAATCACGGGTGTTGCTCCCAACGCTCAGATTGTCACGATGAAAATTTTCTCCGACGTTGAGCAGACCTCCCGTACCTCTTGGATACTCGCAGCGCTTGAGGACTGCGTGGTTCTCGGCGTTGACGTAATCAATATGTCGATAGGTACCGGATGCGGATTCAGCCGTGAGAGCGACAAGGAAAAGATTTCCGGCGTTTACGACAAAATCCGCGAGCGCGGAATCAGTATGATAGTTGCAGCCTCCAACAGCTTCAACTCCACCTACTCCTCCGAGAAGAACGGTAACCTCGGTCTTACCTCCAACCCCGACAGCGCGACCGTCGGTTCTCCTTCCACCTACGACGGAGCTATGTCGGTTGCATCTATCGAGGGCGCAAAGACCTCTTACATTCTTTTCGGCAAGAGAATAATCTACTTTGAAGAATCCACCAACAGAGTTTCCGAGGAAAAGCACTTCGTAGAGGAGCTTCTCGGCTCCGAAAACAAGGAGCTCGAAATAGAATACGTCGTAATTCCCGGCTCGGGTATCGAGGCAGACTACACGGGAATCAACGTCAAGGGCAAGATAGCTCTTATCCGCAGAGGAACCACCACCTTCGAGGAAAAGGCTAACACCGCCGAGAAGATGGGTGCTGCCGGCGCTATCATCTACAACAACGTTTCGGGTGATATCAAGATGAACGTGGGCGAAACCGCAATTCCCGTCTGCTCGATATCCCAGAACGACGGTGAGGCGCTTGCGGAAAATCCCAGCGGCAAGATAAAAGTCAGCTACTCTCAGGCGGCCGGACCCTTCATGTCCGACTTCTCCTCTTGGGGCCCTGCTCCCGATCTTTCCCTTAAGCCCGAGATAACCGCGCACGGCGGCTCGATACTCTCTGCCGTTCCCGGTCAGGATTACGACAGAATATCGGGAACCTCGATGGCAACCCCCAACATCACCGGCGTTACCACGCTTCTGCGCCAGTACGTAATGGCTAACTTCCCCGAGAGCGTTACCTCCGACCCCGTTGAGGTAAACTCGGTAATCAACAGACTTATGATGTCCACGGCGGATATCATTTACAACAAGAACGGAAATCCCTATTCCGTCAGAAAGCAGGGCGCAGGTCTTGCAAACCTCGTTAACTGTGCGTCCACCACGGCATATATCCTCACCTACGACAGAGCTGAGGGAAGCGTTATGGACAAGTCGAAGATAGAGCTCGGCGACGATCCTTCCAAGACGGGCGTTTACACTCTCGTATTCACCGTCGACAACTTCGGCACCTCCTCGCTCAGCTACGACGTTTCGGCTCTCGTTATGACCGAGGGTGTCAGCGAAACCAAGACTAACCAGGGTGAAACCACCGTTACGGAGACCGCATATATGCTCGGTGCGGCTACCGAGATAGTTTCGGTTATCGGCGGTGAGCAGACGGGAAATAAGATTTCCGTAGCGGCGGCAAGCAAGGCTACCGTAACCCTTAAGATAACCCTCGACGGCGAATCGAAGAAGTATCTTGACGAGTCCTTTGAAAACGGTATGTACGTAGAGGGCTTCGTGCTCCTCGATGCAGAGGGCGAGACCGTTGACCTCAACGTGCCTTACCTTGCATTCTACGGCGACTGGACGAAGGCTCCCATGTTCGACCTTGATTTCTATGAAACCAACAAGGACGAGCTTGACGACTCCATCGACGTTCTCGACAAGACTCTCCCCGACGCTTACGCAACCCGTCCCATAGGCGGAATTTCCGACGACTACGTTTCCTACCTCGGTTCCTTCTACTACGAGCAGAAGCCCGGCTCTAACAAAATCAGTGCAGACAGAAAATACATCTCTCTTACCAACCAGGCAAACGGTGTCAACAACCTCAGATACGTCTGGGCAGGACTTCTCCGTAACGCAGACAGAGTTGAGATTACCATAACCGAGGACTCGACGGGCGAGGTGGTATTCGAGACGGTTGACAAGGACATCAGAAAATCCTACGGTGACGGCGGTCCTATCCGCCCCTCAAACATCGACGTAGGCTTCAGTGCAATAGACGAAAACCTCAAGAACAACGCGAAATATACCGTAAATCTTAAAGGATACCTCGACTACGGCGACGGCGGCGGAGATACCAACTCGAACAACACCTTCACCTTCCCCATCACCGTAGACTTTGAGGCTCCCACTCTTACGGACTGCGAGTTCTACACGGAATACGACAAGTCGGCTAAGAAGAACAGGCTTTACGCCAAAATGGCAATATACGATAACCATTACTCTATGGCGCTTCTTCCCGGCTACGTAGGACTTGATACCTCGACCGGCGAGTTCAGACTCGACAACTTCGAGCGTTATCTCACTCCCATATACTCCGAGGAAAATTCCACCTCCTACGTAGTTTACGAGCTTACCGACTATATCGACGATATCAAGGAAAAGTCCTATCACAAGAACACCTTCGCTATCTCGGTTTACGACTACGCGCTCAACATCTCTACCTACGAAATAGCACTCCCCTATGAATATACCGACCTCTATTTCGAAGAGACCGATATAACCCTCAGCCCCAACCAGACCTACGACCTCTCCCCCATAGTTTATCCCGACACGGAATGGGGTGAGCTCGTTACATACACCTCCACCAAGGAGAGCGTTGCAAGAGTTGTAAATAACAAGCTCGTTGCTACCGGCTCGGGTACTGCGGTAATTTATGCTACGGCAGAGCTTAAGGACGGCTCGACCATCACCCGTAAGCTCAACGTCAAGGTGCTCTCCAAGGGTGACGCAGGCTATAAGAAATTCGATGCGCCCGTAGTAGACAGCTTCACTCTTTCTGGCTACTATGTAAACAAAGCTTTCTATTTCCTGAGCTCCGACGAGCGTGATATAGGTGAAACCGGTGACACGATGATCTTCTCCGGGAACAACTATAATCTCAAGATGTTCCCGTCCGAATCGGTTTCTATATTCTACGATCTTGACGCGTACTTCCCGAAGCTGACCAAGATAGTATTCGAATCGAGCAACGAGGCTATTGCCAAGGTTACCGAGGACGGTACGATAACCGCTGTTAAGGAAGGCTACGCATCCATAACGGCAAAGGTGCTTATGGACGGAAAGAGCACCTTCTATTCTCAGACTATCGGAATTGAGGTCAAGGAGCCCTATGTAACGAGTGGCCCTGCCCTCAGCAATTACTTCGGTAACGGCGGCGTCGTTTCCATTCCCTCCACTCTCGGCATTACCGAAATAGGTCAGTTCGCATTCTCGAACTTCGATTATATCCCCAAGGACGAGAACGATGAAATCTCCGAGGAATCGCCCGAGTATACCAAGATATGGTATATCGGTGACGACACTATTGAGGAGGTTATTATCCCCGAGGGCGTTGAAAAGATAGGCGCCTATGCGTTTGCAAACCTTACGAAGCTGCGCAAGGTGTACCTTCCCTCCACCCTTACCACTATTGATTACGGTGCATTCTACGGCTGTAATATGCTCACGAGCGTGGTAGGCATCGGGAACGTTAAGTTCATCAACCAGAACGCCTTCGCAAACTGCGCACTCGACGGTGCTATGTCCTTTGACTCCGCGGTGGCTATTGCAGACTATGCGTTTGCAAACAACCCTCTTATCAGCTCCGTCGAGCTTTCCGCCTCGACTCAGTCGGTGGGTGCCTTCGCGTTCGCAAACAACACCTCGCTTGCATCTCTTTCTATCGGCTCGGACAGCATTAAGCTCGGTCAGTACGCATTCTCGGGCTGCTCGAAGCTTACGTCGGTTTCGGTTAACGCGCCGGTTATTCCCGCAGGAGCATTCAACGATTGTACCTCTCTTCGCACGGTTGAGCTCGGCCGCGACGTTGCGGTTATAGGCGAGTACGCATTCAGAAACGCACAGCTCACCTCCTTTACCGTGAAGGAAGGAAACGAGACCTTCTTTGCTACGACCGCTCCCTACCTTCTCAGCGCCGACGGCACCGAGATAATGCTCGTAGCTCCTGCTACGACGAGCCTTAACGTCAGCGATACGAAGATAACCTCTATCGCAGCGGGCGCGTTCTCGGGCAACTCTAAGATAACGAGCGTCACCATTCCCTCGGTAACAAGGGTTGCAGGCTACGCATTCTCCGAATGTACCTCTCTTGCAGAGGTTAATCTCGGCAAGCTCACTCTTATCGGCGACTATGCATTCTATAACACCGCCATCAAAACAGTCCCCGAAAACAGTGCAGACGTTATAGGTAAATACGCATTTGCAAATACATTCATAACCTCTGTCACCATCTCCGACGGTACGGTTATCGGAGAGGGAGCGTTCGATCAGTGCAAGGCGCTCGCAAGCGTTACCATCGGCGATAACGTCGAGATAGGCAAGTACGCATTCCGCTACAACAACAACAGATCCGACTACACCTCGTCCTACTACACCGTAGACGGAACGCGTATATTCTACTACATCTACAAGTCTCCTCTTAAGTCCCTTACTATCGGCAAAAACGCCAACATAGGCGAGGCTGCATTCTGGTTTGCATCGGAGCTTAAGAGCGTTACTCTCGGCGAGGGTGCGATAATAGGAAATTACGCATTCTACACCGCGGCTTCGCTTGAAAGCATTGATCTTTCCAAGGCGCTCAGCATTGGCGACGGTGCATTCTCGGGTGATATTCTCTACGAATATCTCGATCAGGACCTTTCCACCACGGCAGTGGACGAGAACGGATACGATCTCTACAGATACTACGCTCCCAAATTCGTTTCGGTAGATCTTTCGAGCGCCGAGAAGATAGGCAAGGACGCATTCGCCTACTGCAGAGAGCTCAAAACCGTTACTCTCGGTGACGCTATCACGGAAATTCCCGAGGGCGCATTCAGATACTGCTCGAGCCTTACCTCTATAAATCTCAGCAAGGTCGTCAAGATAGCCGATTACGCATTCAACAGATCCGCTATCACCAGCCTCACTCTCGACTCTGCAGTTGAGATAGGAAAATTTGCATTCCTTGAATCTGCCGCACTCACGTCGGTTACCTTCTCGGAGAGCATCGAAAAGATAGACGAGGGCGCATTTGCATACTGCGGCCTGCTCGCTTCGGCAAACGGTCTCGGCGGCGTTGAGCACGTTGGCGACTACGCCTTTGCGTATACCGACCTCAAGGAAGCCGACCTTACAGACGCGGTCTACCTCGGTATGCATGCGTTTATGAAGGATAAGGAAAACAAGTGTGCGTTCACCGTCAAGCTCGGAACGAGCCTTGAGAAAATCGGCGATAACCCGTTCGTTTGGTGCGTACTCACTCCCTTCAGCACTACCGAAAAGGAAACCTTCAACGGCAAGGAATACGAAAAGACCGTTTATACCTTCAATCTCGGCGAAAACGTCAGAATAATCGACGGCTCGCTTTACAGAGTTGTTCCCAACGGACTCGAACTTATCTATCACTGTTACATGGGCGGTACCGCAAAGGTTGCCGACGGTACGGTGAGAATCGGAGCCTTCGCGTTCGTCGGCTCCGAGGTAACGAACGTCATGCTTCCCTACACCGTCGAGGCGATAGGACATAAGGCGTTCTACGATTGCCGCAAGCTCAGCCTTGTGAACTTCTCGAGCTACTACGCTCCCATTCTCGAGGAAGAATATGACCTTTACTACTTCTACGAGGGCACAAATATGCCCACGCTTCCCGAGTATGACACCGAGCTTGGAATTAACGGTCTCGGAATAATCAAATACTTCATGTGGAACGTAACGAGCGATCCCACAAATGCCTTCTACGGCGCAAACTTTGTGGATTACGTCGGCAAGGTTGACGACAAGGTCGTTATGGTAAGACCCCGAAACGGCGTCGGCTACGACTCGTTTATCCTCGGTCAGTACTTTGACGTCGTTCTCGAGGGTGCAAGCGCCGCAGACGACGTAACTCTCGCGGCAATTTCGGCTATAAACAAGATTCCCGCAAATTCAAGCAACATCACCCTTGCTCACAAGTCAATCATTGCAGCGGCAAGAGCTGCATACGACAAGGTTGTCAGCGACGAGCAGCGTGCGCTGATTCCGACGGAATTGCTCACAATCCTCAAAAACGCAGAGCAGATGATAGAGGACCTTGAATATCTTGCAAACGACGGCGATAAGGACGAGCTCGCTCCGGGCGAAGACGGCGAAAGCGGTGTCGAAGCAGCTCTCGTAGTGCTTATCGTTATAGTTTCGGTTCTTGCACTGGCTGTTATAGCGCTCGGTGTATTTATCTTCATCTTCGTAAGAAAGCTCAAGAACGGCGATATCCGCGTTGCAACGAAAGAGGCAAGCTCTTCCAACACTCAGTCCGACGAGGCAATCGCCTACGCAGAAGCCGAAGTGACGGAAAAAGAAGCTCTTTCATCGCTCGCCTCCGACCAAGATGAGACTGAAGACCCGGGAGCAGAAGATGCTTCAGCGGAACCCTTCAAGGTGGAAGTATTAGACAAGCCCGTTAACTACGACGACATCACGAAGGGGTTTGAAGAAAAGCCATCTTCCGTACTCAGACGCAAGATAATTCTTATTACCTCTGCGGTTCTGGCTGCGATTGCAGTTGTCACCGTAGTAGTTGTTGCAATTATCAACGCAAACAAAACCTACTACGATACCTACGACAAAGAAGGCTACACCATAAGCGTCGCCTTTGATTCAAACGGCGGTACCTTCAAGGGAAGCAAGTCCTCGATAGTCGATCTTTTCAGACCCGAGGACATTGACGCAGACGGTCTTACTCTGCTCGCGCCCGACGACGTAAGAAGAGATAAGAACAACGTTATGCAGATTACCAATCCCGGCTATTTCCTTGCCGGCTGGTACACCGTCAGAACTCCCATTGACGAAAACAACCCCGACGCAGGATATACCTATTCCGGCAAGTGGGACTTTGAGAACAACAAGATCAGAGTAAACACTAACGAAGAATACTCTGCCGATGAGCCCATTCTTACGCTCTATGCGGCATGGGTTCCTTACTACAATTTCGAAATATACACTACGGACGAGAGCGGAAACAGCATCCTTCTTTCTACTGTATCCGCACTTAACCTCACCATTCCCGAATGGCAGGACGGCGACGTAACCCTCGGTATGGATAACTTCCCGACAAGAGACGGCTACACGCTTGAATCGGTTGAGTACATAGATACCAACATTATCGAAACCGAGACCGAAAATAAAAAGTTCATTACGGGTAAATGGGACGAGGCAACGGCAACCTCTCTTACTCCCACCATAAGGCTTCACACCGAATGGAAGGAAGGAAAGACCTTCAGAATTTACTCGGTTAACGACTTCGTTAAGAACGCCGACCTTAACGGCTACTACGAGCTTTACACCGACCTTGATTTCACGGGCACCGAATGGCCCGCCGCCTTCCTCAACGGCAAATTCAACGGTAAGATATACGGAAATAATCACAAGATTTCGGGCGTTTCGTTTGACAGTGCGACAAGAAACCGCACCTCGAACGGTCTTTTCTCCTCGTTTGGAGAGGGCGCTTATATCGAGAACCTTGCATTCGAGAATATCGTAGAGACCGTTGACCTTGCAGCAGCGGAGCTTGCAAACAACCAGACCACAACCGTCGGTCTGCTTGCAGGATCTGCCGACGTGGGCGCAAGCTTCAAGAACGTAAAAATCAGCGGAAGCTTGGTCTTTGGCGACAAATGTGCCGAGCTCGCAGGAAACGACAGCTTTACCGTTAAAACCGTTATCGGTAGCGGAAGCACCTCGGGTATTACCGTGGTAGAAATTACCGTTGTTAAGAAAAACGAAGATAATTCTTCCTTTAATCTCAAAACCGAAGCTGACGGAAGCGTATCAATAGTTTCCGGAAATTAAATTAATCGTATTTCGAAGAAAGAAGACAGAAAATGAAAAACAAAATAATTTCATTGCTGCTGTGTATTGTAATGCTGCTTGGTATTACCTCGGTTCTTTCCGGTTGTAGCGGTAGTGGAAATCAGGCGTTCGTCATAATGACCGACAACCTTGACGGTCTTTTTAACCCGTTCTATTCAACGAGTGCATCTGACGGATCGATAGTTTCCATGACACAGGTAGGTATGCTGACCTCGGGAATCGACGAAAACGGTAACGCAGTAGTGGCATTCGGCCCCGGCGAATCGGTAGTCACACTCGATTACGCATCAAGCTACGACAGCACAGAGCAAAGCGAAAATCCCAACAAAACGGGAGTTACAACCTATACGTTTGTAATAAAAAACGGACTTAAGTATTCGGACGGAGAGGCTCTCACCATCGAGGACGTCCTGTTCAATCTGTACGTTTATCTCGACCCTGTTTACACAGGCTCGTCCACCATGTACTCGACAGACATTTTAGGTCTGTCGCAGTACAGGACTCAGCAAAATCTTTCGGGCGGCTCGAGCGGAGATGAATGGCTCACCTCTGCTGCGCGAAACCTCGCCTCAAACCGTATAAACGAGCTTATCAACCTCTTCAAGGAAAAGGGCGTAACCTCGTCCGGAAATTATTCCATAAGCTATGCGGATATGAAAGAGGCAATCCTCGCTCACAACGTTTCCTCGGGATATAAGGAATCCATCTCCAACGACCCCGAATCGGTAGACTCGGAGAACCTTCTTGCCGACTACGAGCTCGCCCTCAAGTATTTTAAGGAAGAGCTTGAAAACGACTATAAGAGCGCTCAGGAAGCGTTCACCGAGGTTCCCTATAAGAATCACGATGAGTTCAAGGATCCCATCTTTGCATTTATGTGCTACGAGGGACTTGTTACCGTTGAGTATGAGAAGGACCCTGTAACCAACAAGGATATAAAAACTCAGATAAAGAAGCTCACTCCTATGTATAACGTCTCCACCATAAAGACTATGAAGGACGCTATCGACTACGTTTACAACCGTAAGATAAGCACCGAGCTTGACGTTATTCTCCGCTACTGGGCAACTGCTCAGAAGCTCGAAACCGAGTTCCTTGCGAAGGCAAAAGAGGTTCTTCTGAAGAAAAATACTCTTTCCGGCGAGCTTGCATATCCCAATATTTCCGGTATCGTTTCTCTCGGTCATACAACCGACGTTGAATCGATTGAGGTAAACGGAACGACCTACACGGTTGCGCACGAGCACAACGAAAACGGAACGCCGAAGAACCCCGGCGAATACGACGTTCTTCAAATCAAGATAAACGGCATAGACCCTAAAGCCGTGTGGAACTTCTCGTTTGCGGTTGCACCCCAGCACTACTATGCGGAGGGCTACACCGTAGACATCAAGGAGAACAAATTCGGAGTTGATTACGGTAGCTTCGACTTTATGACCGACACTATTCAGTCGCAGAGAAACGTGTCCGTTCCTATGGGAGCCGGCGCATATATGGCGACCAATAACAGGAACGAGGACGAGGTTACCGGTACCGAATTCTTCAGCAGTAACGTCGTTTACTTCAAGGCTAACCCCTACTTTGAGGAAAGTATGGAAGCAACCCTTCCCGTGGGCTCTGCCGTAGACTACAAGGTCAACATTGAAAAGGTTCGTTACCAGATAGTTCCCACCAACGACGCACTTACTATGCTTCAGTCGGGTACGGTACACTACGTAACGCCTCAGCTGACGAAGGAAAACGCCGCTATTCTCGACTCTATCAAGTCTAAGGGTTACGAAAAGATTGCGGTAGACCAGCTCGGATACGGTTATATCGGTATCAACGCCGGAGAAATCCCGAACATCTACCTTCGCCGCGCGATTATGGCTGCTATGGATACGAGCCTTGCGCTCCAGTATTACGACGCAGGTACGGCAGAGCAGATTTTCTGGCCTATGTCTACCGTAAGCTGGGCGTATCCCAAGGACGAGAGCGGCAATAACAAGCAGACCAACGGTCACGCCTATCCGTATATCCGATTTGACGAGGCTAAGGCGCTCGAGAACATCAGGTCGCTTATGACTCAGGCGTATGACCACGCCAACTATTCCGACTCCGACCTCAAGGTTACATTTACCATCGCGGGCTCGGACCTTACCGACCACCCGACCTACCAGGTATTCCAGACCGCCGCTAAGCTTCTTAACCAATGCGGCTGGAGCGTTGAGGTTATCGCCGATACTCAGGCGCTGACCAAGCTTTCCACCGGCTCGCTCGCGGTATGGGCTGCTGCTTGGGGTACCACCGTTGACCCCGATATGTATCAGGTATATCACAAAAACTCCAACGCATCGAGCGTTAAGGCGTGGGGATACAATTATATTCTTGCAAACGAGAGCGCGTATTGGATGGAAATGGATATACTCAACAAGATGAGCGAAATCATTGACAATGCGCGTGAGACCGACGTTCAGGCAGACCGTACCGCTCTTTACGAGGAGGCTATGGGCTACGTTCTGGACCTTGCAATCGAGCTTCCCGTATATCAGAGAAAGCAGCTCTACGCCTACAATGCAAACGTCGTTGATTCGACCTCGTTCCCCGAAGAGATAAACCCCTATTCCTCACCCCTTGACAGAATCTGGGAGATAAAGCTCAACGAGGGAGCAGCCACCGGCGGCTCGTCCTCTTCAGGACTTGTTATCGGAATCATTCTTGGTGTAACGGCTCTTGCCGCTGCGGCAGTCGCAGGTACTGTTATCTACAAGAAAAAGAGAAGAATAGGATACGTTATTCCCGTCGAGCAGATCGATGCGGAGGACCTCGACGCATTCTACAAATTCTACAAATTCAAAAAAAGAAAGTGATAGGAGGACACTATGTTAAAGTATATAATTAAAAGACTTTTACTTTCTATACTCATACTTCTCGGTGTTTCTCTTATCATCTACGTTCTCATCAGATGTATGCCCGTTGACTTCGTTACGCAGAAGCTCTCGTCCATAACGACCACGGGTGCTGAAACATCGCAGGAATTGATTGACGCTATGCTGAAAACCTACGGTCTTGACACTAACATTTTCGAGGGATACATATCCTGGCTCGGAAAGCTTCTGAGATTTGATTTCGGCGATAGCTTCAAGTACGGCATTCCCGTTATATCGGTAATCAAGGAGCATATGGGCGTTTCCTTCGCCGTAGCGCTTATAGCAACGTTTTTCGAATTTATGATTGCTATTCCGCTCGGAATTACCGCGGCAACTCATCAGTATTCAATACGCGACTACGTTGTAACCGTCATCGTTATGATCGGTATTTCACTGCCCTCGTTCTTCTTCGGACAGCTGCTCAAAAACATCTTTGCGATTCAGCTCGAATGGTTCCCTGCCTCGGGTCTTATCGACGCTTCTAAGGATTTGTCCGGATTCCCACTTCTTCTTGACCAGATGTGGCACTTGTTCATTCCCATACTGACCGTAGTTATACTTAGTATAGGCGGACGAATGAGAATGACCAGAACGAATATGCTCGAGGTTCTCAACTCGGATTATATCCGTACCGCAAGAGCTAAGGGCCTTAAGGAAAAGGTAGTTATCTACAAGCACGCATTCAGAAATACGATGATTCCTCTCGTCACCTCGCTTGCAGGACTTCTCCCCGGTCTTTTCTCGGGTGCTATTATCACTGAGCAGGTGTTCGGTCTTCCCGGTATCGGTAACAAGGCCTTTGAGGCAATGCTCGTCGCAGACATTCCCTTCATAATGGGATATAATATGTTCTTGGCTTTGCTTAGCGTTCTCGGTGTTCTTCTTGCCGACCTTATGTACGCTCTGGTTGACCCAAGAGTTAAGCTTGAGTAAGGAGGTGCGGATACGATGGAAAATAACAATTTCAATATTGAAAAAGACGAAAACGAAATAGTCGTAAATTCTATCAATGAAGAAAACGAAGCTCTCGGAAAATCCGAGGCAGAAGAAGCAACGCACGAGCAAACGCTCAAGCTGATGTCTCCTATGCAGATGGTTATCCGCCGCTTCTTCCGTTCAAAGCTCAGTATAATCGGTCTTGTAATGGTCGTATCGCTCTTCTTATTCTGCTGGGCAGGTCCCCTGTTTTATCAGGTATCTCCCACAGAGATAGATAAGGACGGTAAAACCGAATACACGACGAAATGGGTCGAATACGAAGACGAAAACGGCAATATAAAGGGATTTTATCAGGTTATAGAGACGCAGTTAACCGACAATATGCTTTCCAAGCCCTCAACGAAGCACCCTCTCGGCACGGATAAAACGGGTAAGGACGTCCTCGCAAGACTGATGAACGGCGGTAAAATTTCGCTTACCATCAGCTTTATGGCGGTATTTATAGTTACGTTTTTCGGAATCATTTTCGGCGGTATCGCGGGTTATTTCGGCGGCGTTGTCGATAACGTAATAATGAGAATCTGCGATATACTTATGTGTCTGCCGGGATTCCCTATCCTGCTTATCGTCGGCACTATTATCGACGGCTTACGAGAGAGCGGTATGGGTGTGTTCGACTATCAGTATAAGATATACTGGCTGATGGGATTCCTAACGCTTATTTCCTGGTCGGGAACGGCGCGTCTTGTACGCGGTCAGATTCTATCTCTGCGCGAGCAGGAATATATGGTTGCGGCAGAGGCTATGGGATATTCCACCGGAAGAAAGATATTCAAGCACCTCGTTCCCAACGTTATGCCCCAGCTTATCGTTTCTATGACCTTAAGCCTTGGCAGCATGATTCTTTACGAGGCATCGCTTTCATACCTTGGACTCGGTGCTCCCGAGCAGTACGCAGCCTGGGGTACTATGATTAATGCAGCAAAAGACCCCGATATTCTTTCCAACTATTTCAACGTATGGGGCCCTCCCGGAATTTGTATTATCATCGCCGTTCTCGGCTTCAACTTTGTAGGTGACGGTCTGCGCGATGCACTTGACCCGAAGATGAGGAGATAAACTATGAAGTTGACAGAAAAGCTTAAAGAACTGAAAAACAAGGTGACGGGCGGCAAGAAGGACGGCACGGGAAGACATTACCTTTCTGCAAAGGAAATCCGTGATATTTCAAAGGCAAACGCCAAGGTTATGATGGCGCTTGAAAAGAAAAAGCACAGAAAAGCCGATGAAAGCGAATTCGTCACCAAAATGAAGGATGACAGAAACATCCTTGAAATAGAAAATCTTCACACCTACTTTTTCACCGACCAGGGAGTTGTAAAAGCGGTTAACGGCATTTCTTTTAACATTCCGAAGGGTTCGACCGTCGGAATTGTCGGAGAATCGGGCTGCGGAAAGTCGGTTACAAGCATGTCGGTTATGCGTCTGCTCCAGGGTCCGCAGGGACAGATATACGCAGGAAGCATAAGATTCAAGTCCTACGACTTCAAGCGCGACAAGGACGGAAATCCCATTCCGATATTCGAGCGCAAGCCTAACGGAAAGGTTCTTTTCAAGACCTTGAAGGATAAGGACGGAAACGACGTTCTTGATAAAGAGGGAAATCCCGTCAGGGTTCCCTCGCAAAAGACCAATGAATCCGGCATGCTTATGTACGAGATGGAAGAAAAGGTATTCGATATCGCCGAGATGCCGATAGACGAAATTCACCGCATACGCGGAAGGCAGATAGCGATGATATTCCAGGAGCCTATGACCTCCCTTAACCCCGTTTTCACTATAGGAAATCAGCTTGACGAGGTAGTTTTCGTGCATACTGCGGGAGCTACCAAGGAAATGGCTAAGGCTCGCTCCATAGAGATGCTCAAGCTCGTCGGTATCGCAATGCCGGAGCGCGTTTACAACGCATATCCCCACGAGCTTTCGGGCGGTATGCGCCAGAGAGTTATGATATCCATGGCTCTTGCCTGTGACCCCCGTCTTATCATCGCAGACGAGCCCACCACCGCTCTTGACGTTACGATACAGGCGCAGATACTCGACCTTCTCCGTGACCTTAAGAAGAGAATTAACGGCTCTATAATGCTTATCACGCACGACCTCGGTATCGTTGCCGAGATGGCCGACTACGTGGTAGTTATGTATGCTGGCAGAGTTATCGAGCAGGGCACCGTTTCGGAGATATTCCATGATCCTAAGCACCCCTACACCATAGGACTCCAGAAGTCGAAGCCGACTATGAAGTCGGACAGCGATACGCTCTTCAACATTCCCGGAAACGTTCCAAACCCCGTAAATATGCCCACTCACTGCTTCTTCAAAGAAAGATGCTCGCAGTGTGTTGCAAAATGCTCGGGCGACTACCCTTGTATGGTAAAGGTCTCCCCTACTCATTACGTGGCTTGCCACCTGTACAGCGAGGTAAATGAGAATGACTAACGAAAAGATAAACGCACAGGAGAACTCCTCGGAGCTTCTTACCCAGGCAAACGCGCAGGATAATTCCTCCGAAATTCTTCTTGAGGTAAAGAATCTGCGCAAGTGCTTCCCTCTCAAAAAATCAATAACCGGAAAGGTTCTTTCCGAGCTGATTGCAGTTGACAACGTTTCCTTTACACTTAAGCCCGGAGAAACCATCGGTATCGTTGGCGAATCGGGATGCGGAAAGACCACTCTCGGCAGAACTATACTGAAGCTTCACGAGCCCTCGGGCGGCAAGATAATCTTTAACGGCGAGGATATTACCGACTATTCCGGCAAGGAAATGCGTCATCTGCGCACCGATATGCAGATAATCTTCCAGGACCCGTATTCCTCTCTCCCCCCGAGAGCAACGGTTGGCGATATTCTGTCCGAGCCTGTAAAGGTTCACGGCATAGTTCCCCCCGACAAGGTTAAGGACTACGTCCTTGATCTTATGGAGAAATGCGGTCTTCGCGATTATTACTACGAGCGTTATCCGCACGAGTTCTCGGGCGGACAGAGACAGCGTATATGTATTGCAAGAGCGCTCTCGGTAAATCCCAAGCTGGTTATATGCGACGAGCCGGTTTCGGCGCTTGACGTTTCAATTCAGGCTCAAATAATAAACCTGCTCAAGAGTCTTCAGAAATCGATGAATCTTACCTACCTCTTCATTTCTCACGATTTGTCCGTAGTTAAGTTCATATCCGACAAAATAGGCGTTATGTATCTCGGCTCTATGGTCGAATTCGGCTCGAAGGCGGATATATTCTCAAATCCTCTTCACCCCTATACGAAGGCTCTCTTCTCGGCTATTCCCAATCCCGATCCCGACGAGAAAATGAACAGAATCGTTCTCAAGGGAGATATCCCCTCCCCTGCAAATCCTCCGAGCGGATGCCGCTTCCATACCCGTTGTCCCTATGCTACCGAAAAGTGCAGTCAGGTGACACCCGAATACAAGGAATACGGTGACGGTCACTTTACGGCTTGCCACCTTGTCGAAGAAAACGGTAGCCAAGATGAGTGACAAAAGGAAAAAAAAGAAGAAAACCACCTACGTAGACGACGGCTCGACCATCTTCGATATGTCGGGGGTAGCGGACATGCACCCCCGAGGTCGCGGAACCGGCACGGCGAAGGAGCGATTTGCCACCTATATGAAGTCGGTTAAGCAAATGCTGATACCTATGCTCGTCACAATGGCGGTTATAACCGTCGTTTTCGGTATAATGTATCTTTTGCTTTCGCTTGCGGAATAAACGCTACATTATATAAAAACAAAAATGGCAGAGGCGCAATACAACGTGCCTCTGCCAAAATTATGAGTGTAGAGGAAATCAAGGTACAAACCTGCGGTTTCCTCGTTTTTCTTTTAATCAGGACTTGAAATCGTAGCCCTCGTCCTCAACCGTTTTTCTGAGCACCTCGGCGGAAACGTCGGAAGAAAGAGTGAGAACAACCACACCTTCCTTGTGGCTTGCCTTCGCTTCCACAACGCCTTCGAGCGCTTCGAGCGCCTTTTTAACGTGCATCTCACAGTGCGCGCACATCATACCCTCGACCTTGATAGTCTTTTCCATATTTCTTTTCTTCCCTTCTTGCTTTGATGGATTTTTGATTTTTACGAAATTGAGACGCAAAGCATTCAGAACAACGCAAAGGCTCGACAGGCTCATCGCCGCAGCTCCGAACATAGGCGTCAGCTTCAACCCCAACAGTGGGATAAACGCGCCAAAGGCAAGAGGAATTCCGACGGCGTTGTAGAAAAACGCCCAGAACAAATTCTCGCGGATATCGAGGAGCATTTTGCGGCTGAGGCGGATAGCAGCCGGAACGTCGGAGAGGCTGCTCTTCATAAGAACGACGTCTGCCGACTCAATGGCAATATCCGTTCCTGCACCTATGGCTATTCCTATATCTGCGCGCGTTAAGGCAGGTGCGTCGTTTATTCCGTCGCCCACCATAATCACCTTGCCACTCTTTTGCAAATCTCTTATCGCGCGCTGCTTTCCGTCGGGCAGGACTCCCGAGATTATCTCGTCGACCCCTACCGCTTCTCCGATAACCTTCGCGGTTTGTTCGTTGTCGCCAGTGAGCATAACCGTTCTTATACCCATCTCGCGAAGCTCTGCGATCGCCTCTTTGCTGTCAGGCTTCACGGTATCGGATACGGCAATTATTCCGAGGAATTTGCCGTCAAATGTAAAGTATAGTGGCGTTTTTCCTGCATTTGCGAGGTTTTTTGCAACATTTATCAAATCCTCGGGAAGGATTGTCCGTTCCGAAACAAAGTGCAAATTACCGCCTGCAAGCGCCTTTCCAGAGAGCCTTCCGACAACTCCTTTTCCGGGGATAACCTCAAAGTCATCAAGCGAGGTTGTGAGAACATTTCTCTTTTCTGCTTCAAGGCAAATTGCCTCTGCGAGCGGATGCTCGCTGTTTTTTTCAAGCGAGGCTGCGATGTGCAGAAGCTCGTTTTGCGTAGTGCCGTCCGAAGGAATAATATCCGTAACCGACGGGTGCCCGGCGGTGATAGTTCCCGTTTTGTCAAGGGCAACAATACCTGCTCTGCCCGTTTCCTCAAAGGCTGCGGCGTTTTTGAAAAGAATTCCGTTTTTCGCTCCCACACCCGTGCCGACCATAATCGCAACCGGTGTTGCAAGTCCGAGCGCGCAGGGGCAGCTTATAACGAGCACAGAAATTCCGCGCGCGAGAGCGAAGCCGAGGCTCTCACCTGCGACAAGCCACACCACCGTAGCAATAGCCGCAATAGCTATCACCACAGGAACGAAAACGCCCGAAACCTTGTCGGCAATTTTTGCAACGGGCGCTTTTGTCGCCGAAGCATCGCTGACCGCTTTTATTATCTGAGAAATGGTGGTATCCTCGCCGACTCGGGTTGCTTCGCAGTATATAACGCCCGATTTGTTGAGCGTGCCCGAGTAAACGCTGTCCCCCTCTGCTTTATCAACCGGCAGGCTCTCGCCCGTGAGCGCCGACTCGTCGAGCGCACTGTGACCGTCCTTAACCACGCCGTCAACGGGGATATTCTCGCCGGGACGAACTAGAAAAATATCGCCGCGTCGAACGTCCTCGATCGGAATAACGACCTCTTTTCCAGCGCGAACAACCGTGGCGGTTTGCGGTGAGAGCTTCATAAGCGCCTCGAGCGCGTCGGTAGTCCTTCCCTTCGCGTACGCTTCAAGCATTTTGCCGACGGTGATAAGAGCGAGTATCATTGCGGCAGATTCAAAAAACAGCTCGTGGAGCAGGTGCTCTGCCGCGTCCATATTGCCGAGCAGCATCTCGTTTGCCATCGAAAAAACGGCAAAGACGCTGTATCCAAACGACGCTCCCGAGCCGAGCGCGACGAGGGTATCCATATTTGGCGCTCGGTGTATAACGCCATTTATACCGCTAATAAAGAATTTCTGATTTATAACCATCACGACAGCGGAAAGAAGCATCTCCGAAAGCGCGATTATAAGCGGATTTCTACTCATTATCTCGGGCAGCGGCCAGCCCCACATCACGTGGCCCATCGAAATATACATAAGCGCCGCAAGGAACACCGCCGACCAGACGAGGCGTGCCGTGAGCGCTTTTTCCGCCTTCTGCGCACCGCTTGCCAGTTTTGCCGACATCGTTTCCCCAGTATCCGCAGGCGCGGCACCGTAGCCTGCCGCTTCCACCGCCGCAATTATCGCTTCCGCGGTGGCACTCCCCTCAACCGTCATCGAATTCGTGAGCAGATTAACCGAGCAGGAATCGACCTCGGCAACAGCCGAAACCGCCTTTTCAACTCTCGCCGAGCAGGCAGCGCAGGACATTCCCGTAATATTAAACCTTGCCAATTTTCCCACTCCTTATTTCATAAGCTTCTGCAAAAGCAGAACGAGCTCATCGACCGTTTCGCCCTTGCCGTCTCTGATATCCTCTGCAACGCAGGTGCGAATGTGGTTAGAAAGCAGCTCACGGCTGAAGGCGTTAAGCGCCGCCCCAACCGCACTCACCTGCACCAATATATCGGTACAATAGGCATCTGTATCGAGCATCTTCTTAACTCCGCGCACCTGCCCCTCTATTCTGTTCAAGCGATTTATGAGGGATTTGTATTCTTCCTTGGTCCTCTGCTTGGTCCTTTGACAACAGCATTTCTCGTTTTCCATATTACCTCCTACGCCAATAGAGAACTATCAAAACTTATTTTAAAAGATACTTATATTATATACCCCCACAGGGTATTTGTCAATCACCCTTTTTGCAATTTCCTCAAAAAACCATAATTTGCGGTAACGGCAAAGTGGCACGGCAGTACATAGCACGGTGGAAGAGTTTCTCTTAAACAAAAAGGAATGAGCCCGGTTCGACGCCGAGCTCATTGGCAAACAATTTAATGATTATTTTTCTAAACGTTTGAGACTGCTTCAAAAACCACAAAGCAGAGATCCCTTTTCTTGGTCGGACTCGTCTTTTTATTCCCCGATCGCTTTCATAAGTATGGTCAAATAAGTTTCACCAAATTCACCATTCAACTCCATTTGAAGCAGTTCTTCATTCCAATCATTATCATTTAACACAACAAGGCTACTATTTTTCTGTGCTTTTATCATCGCTTTTCGAATACTTCTTATCCTAAAAATAAGGGAAGCGACTTGCACCCTATTTAAGTAAGGCATTAATCTTTTTTTGAGCACATCGAAACTAATGTTTTTGATTCTTTCAAAGACACCTTGGCTAATGATTGGGTATGATATTCCACATTTGTCATTTACGCGCGGAGAGCATCCCCCTATGTTCGGTTTAATATATGGTAATGGCGAAAATGCATATGGATTATCGTTATCAAATGCATTAATGCGACAAGTTTCATCATCACAGTATACATTATAATTGTCCGGGCCGTGATCTGTCTGAAGGCATATTTGGTCGATCAAATACAAATCATGCAACTCTTTTTGCAACAAGGAATTTGCCGACATTTTCAAATCACGTGCTCGGCATCCCGGTGCTTTAGGTGTTAAAACACCAAATAACCGTACGTTATCATCCAACAATAAATACATGGGTTTTGCATCTACTATTATGTGCGACAATCCCAGCTCTTCGGCTACGATTTTAGAAGAAATCGTCTTCCCTGCACTAAAAAACGAGTATCCGTCATATGTACTTATTTTTTGGGTTCTAAATAGTAGACAAAATGACCGCATATGCCACAAAAACAAAACAGCTATATCAAAAAACGCTGCTGCCACGTCGTCTAATCCATATTTGCCAAAAAAAACTTTATGATATGATTGTGTCAGCCATATGTTAAAACCTATCTTATCAGAAATTTTATCCGCCTTAACAATCTTTCTGCAAAACAGTCTTTCCTTCTTTTTGGTAAGAATATATTCTTTAAACCCAGTTATTTCTTCTTCTGAAAAGGATATTTTTATCGGGATTCTTTCCTTAAAGACCTCTTTATCAACCCTTTGCAACTCTAGAAAATCGAAAAAACGAATTATCGCATTCTCAAAGAACTCGCGTTTTTTGTATATTTTATGGCATTCTCTGAAAAAGAACAACTCACCGTCTACTTTGAATGAAATAATTGGATTCGTTGATAATGAAAAAACCGACAAGGAGTTTTTGGAAACATTGATCTTACCAATACTATTCCCCACAAGTTTTACTCTCTTTTTACTAAATAAAAACAGAATATCCTTTATCATTGTTTTCAATTTCGCGCTTATCCACTTCATATCTTATTTACAATCTCCAGTATCGGTATCCCATCTTTTCAACATCGCACTTGTTCAAAATGCTCTTCACATCAATCAGCACTTTCTCTTCGTTAGGAATCTCTGCATACAGTTCGTCGATGTTCTCTAATGTAAGCGCTTTGAATTCATCATGTGCTACAGCAAGAATCAGACAGTCCACATCTTTTAAATCCGACAACGAGCTCAATGTAACACCATACTCCTTCACAGCATCATACTCACTTGCCCGCGGATCTACGACAATCGGATTGATTCCGTATTCATTTAATCGCGAAATGATATCCGCCACCTTACTATTACGCGTATCGGGACAATTCTCTTTAAAGGTCAACCCTAGAATGGCTACTTTAGCGTCTGCAACTTTTTTTCCAGCCAATACAAGCTGTTTAATTGTCGCATCGGCCACAAAAGCACCCATCCCATCATTTACTTTTCTTCCGGCAAGAATTATCTGGCTATGATAACCCAATTTTTCTGCTTCATATGTAAAATAGTAAGGGTCAACGCCAATACAATGACCTCCAACAAGTCCAGGTCTAAAGCCGAGCGCATTCCACTTCGTATTCATTCCCGCAATTACTTCTGCGGTATCAACTCCCATGCGGTCAAACACCATTGCCAGCTCATTCATAAAAGCAATGTTTATATCGCGCTGACTGTTCTCTACAACCTTTATAGCCTCGGCGGTCTTTATTGTAGATACAGGGAACGTTCCTACTTTAACGACTAAGTCGTATACGTTTTTGATTTCTTCAAGACTTTCTTCGTCCATGCCAGACACAATCTTTGTAATGTTCTCCAGTCTATGAACCTTATCTCCTGGATTAATTCTCTCCGGAGAGTATCCCACCTTGAAATCTACTCCGCATTTAAGACCGGATTCTTTTTCAAGTATTGGAACACATACATCTTCTGTTACACCGGGGTATACGGTCGATTCAAAGACAACAATACTTCCTTTTACCAAATTGCGCCCCACGATTTGGCTTGCACTGACAACAGGAGTGAGATCAGGGGTATGATCTTGATTAACAGGCGTAGGAACAGCGACAATATGGAACTTCGCTTTTCTCAGTTCGCTTTCATCGCTTGTAAACTGTACAGTTGTGTTTTTTATGGCCGCATCTCCAACTTCATTTGTGGGATCAATGCCAGACTTATACAGCTCAATTTTCGCTTTGTTCAAATCAAATCCAATTACATTTATTCCTTCGTTAGCAAATGCCACAGCGATAGGCATTCCAACATAACCGAGACCGACCAAGGACACAGCCTCTCTTTTATTTAGTATGTCTAAATATAAACCCATAATCTTTCCCCGCTTTTATATATCTACTTCAATCCTTTGAGCAAAATGGCCTGACCAATTAATTTTACATTGCCTCTCATTTCCTTAAAGAATAGCGGCAATAAAATGCTCGTAGCAATCTGTGTTGCCAATGATGCAAAAGCTGCACCGGTAGCTCCCATCACGGGAATTAAAACAAAATTCAACCCAACGTTTCCGATTGCTGCCCCAACATACATATACTTTAAGTATTTCTGCCGATTTTCACACACAATCCAAGCGTTTCTTGCCACTCCTAAATACGAAAACGCAGTATACCATGTTATAACGCGCAACGGTAATGCTGCTTGCAAATAAGCTTCGCCGTATAGTATTTTTATTATCGTAGTGCCGAAGAACGTAAACAATAGCGACACAAACGCAGAAATATAAAATACAAGTGCATATAGTTGCTTGTTCTTTTTTTCGAATTCTATGCCGCTGGTCTTGTGTAAACGCAGAATTGTTGGATACATTGCATCAATAATCGCCGATAAAACAAACACCCACATTCCACAAATGGCCGTTGCAGTTGAATAATAACCAACATCCGCATCCGTCATCATTTGCTTCAGCATCAATTTGTCTGTGTGTCCGTATACGGCAACCATCATACCCGAGAGAATGTAATGATAACTTTTCCCGAGTAGTTGCTTTGCTTTTTTTATGGAGAACGACAAACGCGGTCCTTTCAAGTTCCGATAAGCCATCCACAAAACAAACGCTAAAATTATGTGGTCAACGGATGTTGCAAATGCAAACCACTGCACATCTTTCTGCAAAACCAGCAAAACGATTTTATATACGGCGGTAGTAAAATACGCTATAAATATGGAAATCGCAGTTATTTTTGACTTGTAAATATATTGGAACCAGGAATTAAACGTATCAAAAATATTAAAGATCAAAGATAAACTGCTTAAAGAAACCACAACGATTGTTAAACGCTCATCTCCATCGATTATTCCAACAAAAGATATTATTGTTATGGTTGATAAAACACTGGAAATCAACCGTAACAAAATCGCCGTTCCTATTGCTTTGCCGCATTCGTTTGGATTATCTACAAAATCTTTAATAATGACAGAGTTTATTCCTAATGTACATAAAGAAGTAAAAAACGCAACGTATGCTGCGGCATAATTTATCAATCCGTAGTTAGACGGGCCTAAATATCGAGCCGATAATACACCCACCACTAGGCCTAATATCATTTGACATATCTTGCCGCATATCAGCCACAGTGCATTTTGGCTTTCTCTTGTCTTTAAAATACTGATCATTTCCCTTCCACTGAGATAGCACGCCTTGCAATATTGCTATACGCAAATGCCTTTGCAGCCTCGGTTGCGTTCAAAGTCATTCTGCTATATTTCTCCTTATCTCCAACAATCGAAATCAGCTTCTCTTGAATTTCTTCGGCACTATCCTCTTCCAAGAATTCGGCATTACCATTCACATTAACGTGATGCATGCCCTCCCAGGACTTGTAAATTCCGGGGATCCCGCAAGCGCATGCCTGTTCCCAAAGAACAGAATGTGTTCCGGGAAACACGCACAAATCCGATGCCAAAAAGTAATCATACACCGAATTGGCATCAATCCAACCAATGTATCGAATGCATTCAGCATATTTCACTTGCGACAAAAATTCCTCTTCAAAATCCTTTGTGGGTTTACCAAAAACCAAAAGCTTGACATTGTCACGACCGATCGCCTTCACAGCATCAACAAGCAAGTGTATATTTTTGGGTCTATCAATTTTTCCGCCTGTAATTATCAAAAAATCATCATCGGAAATATCATATTTGCGCCTTATGCTTTTTTTTATGTTTTCACGATTTTCAAAATGGATTTTTTCATCATCTCCGCCCATTACTAACAAATCGATCTTCTTTTTTGGAACGCCATACATTCTATGAAGAAAGTCACATCTCCACGGAGTGACTCCCCAAAACATTTCCACGTCGTTTGCCATAGACCTCATTGTATGACCGTAAAAGAACCAATGGGCTATTTTTTTTCGAAGCTTTTTTACTCTAGTATTGTAATAATCTGCATGATTATCAATGAAAACCCTTACTTTTGGGTACCGCTTTTTATATTTTTTTATATCCTTCAAGGACACAAACTGAGGGCCGTGCACAAAGATAATATCAGGGGCTTCCTTTTCGATATAGCTATACAACCCCACAAAATCACGTTTTAAAAACCATAGCTTAGAATGTGCGGTCCTTTCAAGAATTTTTATCTTTATGCTTTGAGAATTAATATATTCGGTAGCAGGCCGTTTGGTAAAATGAAAATTTTGATCGAACGTCATATCGGATGCAAATATCACAACATCATGCCCATCTTTCATGTGAAAATATGGGAGAATGTTTTCTTGATATCCATACCCTTCTATGTATTGGTTTGCCAAACATATATGTAAAATTTTCATAAATCAAACTCCTCGAAAAACGAATCAATATCACTAAACTATTTGGTATTTCTAAAAACCAATCAAAACTGTTGTTGTACCACTCATATGCTTGCAAAAAGCTATCTGATCCAATGCAAAGCGTTTTTATCTCCTTAACCGGAACACCTCACAAAATTGAATATTGAGGA
>JAZOMD010000110.1:0-8085 GCA_045653745.1 Eubacteriales bacterium
AGAATTATGTCCACCTGTATGGCGGTCGGAGAGGCGGCGGGTGTTGCCACGGTGCTGAAGCTACGTGACGGAGTAAAATACAAGGATATCAATACCGAAGAATTAAGAAATACTCTGCGTTCGTACGGAGCAGAGATAGACGCATAAAAGGAGTTTTCATAATGAATTGCAAAGAATACTTAACAAAAGATATACTTCCATTCTGGTTAAAGAATGGAATAGACGAGGAGTACGGTGGGATATTAACGCAGCTTGAGCGTGACGGAACGGTTTACGGAACCGAGAAAAGCGTGTGGTTTCAGGGCAGAGCTCTCTGGACCTTCTCTAAGGCTTACAACTACGTAGACAAAAATCCCGAGTACCTCGCCGCCGCAAAAAAGATATACGAATTTCTCCAGAAATGTACCGACACGGACGGCAGAATGTTCTTCACCGTCACTCGCGAAGGCGAGGGCATACAGAAGCGCAGGTATTATTTCAGTGAGACCTTTGCCGCGATAGGCTGTGCGCAGTATTTCAAGGCGTCGGGCGACCCGTGTGCGTGGGAGATGGCAAAGAAGTATTACGACACCGCGAAGCGCTGCTACGACGACCCTACTCTCAATACTCCGAAGACCACGTTGAAGGCGAAGGCACATTCGCCCGTTATGATAATGATTGCGACCTCTCGCTCTATGGCGGAGTGCGCACCCACGGACGCCGAGAAGGAGCTCTACTCTGCAAACGCAAGGCATTTTACCGAAGAATTTCTTGACGGTGGATTTATCTCCGACGAGGTTGGCGCCGTCCTCGAAACGGTAGGCGAAAGGGGCGAATTTCTCGACACCCCCGTAGGAAGACACGTAAATCCCGGTCACGGTCTTGAGACGGCTTGGTTCCTTATGGTAGAGGGTCTTCTTGAGAAAAACGAGCGCGCGCTTATGGCGGCAAAAAAGATTATCGACATAACTATGCCGAAGGGCGTTGACCCCGTGCACGGCGGTATTATCTCCTTCCGCGACGCACTCGGAAAGCCCTCGACCGCCCTCGAATGGGATATGAAGCTCTGGTGGCCGCAGAACGAGGCTATTATAGCAAACAGAATGGCTTACGAGATTTTCGGCGAGGAAAAGTATAAAGCCGACTACCTCTCCATTCTCGAATATACCCAAAAGCACTTTGCGGACCCCGAGTGTGGCGAGTGGTACGGCTATCTTCACTACGATAACACCGTTTCCACAAATCTCAAGGGTAATATTTTCAAGGGTCCCTTCCACCTGCCGAGAATGTTGATGGTTCCCGACGCTCTCGAAAAGGGCGACTTCCTCTCGTTTTTCGGTAAGGTATAAAAAGGCAACGGATATAAAAAAAGCCTCGGAGCGTATAAAGCACTCCGAGGCTTTCAAATTTTAATTAAACCAAAGCGGTGGGAAAACGAGGTCGGCAAGAAGGCCGAAAAGGAAGCCTGTGCCGATAAGCACGCCGAGAACGGCGAGGTTCTCCTTCCAGTGCCTGTTTACCCTGAAAAGAACGAGGACACCGACGCCTGCGCCCGAGAAAAGGCCCGACATCATAGTACCTGCGGTGATAAGACCGTCGGCAAAAAGCTTTGAGAGGACGACCGATGCCGCGCAGTTCGGTATAAGTCCGAAGACTGCGGTGATGGCGTGGCTGATAAAGGGTCTATCGTACATAACACTACCGAGGTTGTCCAATCCGACAATGAAGATAAGAGTGTTAATAAGAACGGTCACAAGAAGCACGAAAAGCGAGATAGTAAGAGTGTGGTGTACCGCGGAATAGATAATGCCCTTCTCACAGTGACAGTTATCGTTATCGCATATCTCGTCTATATTTATTTCCCTGCGCGAACGGCAAGTAAGGCGAAGGAAGAAATCCACGCCGAAGCCGATAAGTATACCGACCGCCGCCTTGTATCCAAGTATAAGCGCGATAGCACCTGCCGAGAGCCTGCCCGAAATAAGAATAGGAAGCATCTCGTCCGAGGTGGAGAGAAATACCGCGACGAGCGTACCTATGCTTATAACCCGTCCTGCGTATAAATTAGCTGCCGCCGCAGAAAATCCGCACTGCGGAACGGCGCCGAGCGCACCGCCAAGTAAGGGAGCGAAGCTGCCTGCCCTGCGCATAAAGCGCTCTGCCTTGTCCGATGCTCTATGCTCTATGAACTCCATAAGAAGGTAGGTCAGAAAGAGGAACGGAACAAGCTTGAGCGTATCAAGCGCGCCGTCAAGAAGCACGTCCTTAAGGAAGCCGACTATTCCCTCGCCCTCGGCATGAGCGTGTAAAAGGGGCATATAAATCTCCATTCTGTCGCGAAAGCGACTTTACAAAACATTATAAATTTTCGGTATCGACGCTTTATATAATAAACCTTTTTTGCAAAAAAGTCAATATATTTATTCTTCGGGAGAAAGCTTCTCCGTAAGGGGGAGAATTCCCGAGAGCTTTTGATAGAACTGTGCGTCGGTTGTATACCTTCTTATATTCCAGGTACGCTCTGAAAGAGCGGCAAGATTTTCCCTGATTCTGTCAGCCTCCTGCTCGTATACGCACTCCCATGAGCAGAAAAGTCCTCCGATAACCTGCTCGGTGGGCTGTATATGTATCGGGTTAAGGTACGCCTTGGTCTTTCTGTTCCAGTTTATCCAAGAGTAGATGTTCCACTCGAGAATATCCTTCGCTCCCCAGAAAAGGCGGCCTTCTGCTCTCTCGTAGGGTATAATATAGAGAGGCTGCCAGGATGCGTTTATGATTTTAAAGCCAAGGTCTATAAGGTCGGGGGCGGTGAGGTAATAGGACTCCCACGCGATAACCACGACGTCCTTTGAAATCTGCTCAGCACCTTCTCTCGGGAATCCCTCCCAAACGATAGGAGTTCTGCCGATATCGAGAACTATGTCGGTAATCTCCTTAACGCAGTGCGAATAAAGCGCCTTCACTCCGTTTATTCCGTGCTCCTGCATATATCTCTTACAGTCGCGGCAGTGTGCCCAGTCGGTTATGGTAGCCTCGTCACCGCCTATGTGGATATATCTTGATTTCGGGAACATTTCGGCAAGCTCGGTAAGGATTTCACGAAGAGCGTCCATTACGCCCTCCTTGCCAACACAGATAATATTATCCTCGTCTGTGTTATTGAAAAGCGAGTAATCGTCTACCGCCACCTCGCCGTCGGGCGTGTTACGGAAGATTTCGGGATAGGCCTTGACCATAGCCTGCGAATGTCCGGGGAGCTCTATTTCGGGAATAAGCTCAACTCCGCGCAGCTCGGCGTAATCGCAGAGTATTTTTATCTCCTCAAAGGAATAATGACAACCGTGAGTTGACATTTTGGGGAATTTCTTACTCGGAAGTGTGTAGCTCTGCGTGTCAATAAAGTGAAGATGAAGATACTTTATTTTATAGAGAGCACACAGGTCTACGTAGAAATAGAGGTGATGGAAGGGGTGCCACTGTCTTGCAAGGTCGACCATAAGAGCGCGGAAGTCGCAGTCGGGCTTATCGCTGACCGTGACGAGGGGAAGCTCGATTTTTCCGTTCTCCAAGGGGCGCATAAGCTGAATAAGGGACGCCGCGGCATAATTTGCACCTTCCGTACCCGAGGCGTAAACGCACGCACCGCCTTCGGTTATCTCGAGCTTATATTCACCCTCGGCAAGCGCCGTGTCAAGAGAAAGGGTGATGCCGCCCGTTGCATCGGCAAGCTCGACTCCGTGTATTTTCTTTGTAAAAGAGAAAAGGTTTTCCCGTGCGGAAAGGAGAGCGTTGTCGGCACAGTAAAGCTTTGCCTCTACCGAGGTCAGCTCGAAGCCGCCCCCTGCCTTCTCGCCTATTACTTCCTTAGGCATCGGTATAATCTTAAGACTCGTATATTTCATTGGTTTGCCTTTCTGCCGTCCTACGGCGCAAAATCTGACGTATATATTTTAACATAGATTTTAAAATAATGCAACGGTATTTTTGGTAATTGTTCGTTTTTTATAATCGGAGCTTTTCCCTTGCTTTTTTTCACCGTACGGTGTATAATATAACTTGTAATCTATAAGCAGAGAGGAAACCGACGTGGAAGCAAAAATTTATAATGTCACTAAAATCGAGGGCGAATACGCTTATCTTTCCGATGGAGACGGCGAGGAGCTTTTTATCGCTATGGCGCTTCTGCCTCTCGGAGTTGACATGGGCACTCGCCTGATTTATGAAAATTTTGAATTTTCCGTCTTAGAATAAAAGCCGCGCAGCACTCACATAATATACTCGTAACCTAAAAAGAAAGGCGAAGAGTATGAACGATACCGTAAAGCTCTTAAAGGAGTGCGACGCAGGGATAAGAATGGGCGAGGACGCTATGAAAAGGCTTATTCCGAAGGCGAAAAGCCCCGAGCTCAAAAACGCCCTCGAGGTTGCCCGTGACACGCACACCGCTTTAGCCGGCGAGGTTCGTGAGGAGCTTCTCAAAAATAACGGGAGCATATCCGACGCGCACCCCGTAGCACACCTTATGAGCAACGTGAAGCTTGGTGTCAAGCTTATGATAAAGGACAGCGACAAGACCATAGCCAACTTTATGACCGACGGCTGCGATATGGGAATCAAGTCGCTCTCGAGGTTTTTAAACGAATATAAAGGTGCGAGCACATCCTCGCGCGATATAGCGAAAAGACTTATTGCCTCCGAGGAATATCTTGAGAACAAACTCCGCGGTTTCCTTTAAAAAATGCCGATTTTGCAAATCATTGTTTGCAAAATCGGCTA
Organism: Eubacteriales bacterium; assembly: GCA_045653745.1. Taxonomy (GTDB): domain Bacteria; phylum Bacillota; class Clostridia; order Oscillospirales; family CAG-272; genus UBA1740. The sequence continues at coordinate 4,756 of JAZOMD010000110.1, forward strand.
AATTTATATTTCCGAAAGCAGTCTTTCAAACTCCTCGCGCGACGGTGCCGTGGTTCCTTCCGTAAGGCAAGCCGCACTTCCGAGCGCTACGGCAGACCTGAGAGCCGCCTCAGGGGAAGCCCCTGCGGCTACGGCGTAGATAAAACCTGCTATGCTCGAATCTCCTGCACCCACGGTGGAGCGAGGCACAATGCTCGGAGCCTTCACTCTGTAAAGCTCACCGCCAGAGGCAAGCACGCCGCCGTCCTCTCCTAGGCTGACGAAAACGTTTTCAACTCCGTCCCTTGAAAGCGCCAACGCACCTTCCTCGAAATTCTCTCCGAGATACCTTGGTGCCTCCTCTACGTTAGGCTTAACAAGCCACGCGCCGAGAAAGACGAGGTCCTCACGCGAGAGTGCGTGCGAATCGAGAACGAGCCTTGCGCCGCGAGCCTTGAAGCCGAGGAGAAAATCCATCACGCTCGCGTGACTTATTCCCTCGGGACGCCTGCCCGAAAAGGTAACTACGGTGTCTTCGTCCGTCTCGGGATAAAGAAGCTCGCCGATGCGCACAAGGGGTTCTTCGCCTGCCGAGAAGCCGGGAAAGCTGAGGCGCGTTTCCACACCGCCGCTATCGGTTACGGTTATATTTTCTCTTATTCTGCCGGGGACGGACACCGCGACGGCACCGAGCCCCTCGCTCTCAAGAAGCGCAAGAAAATCCGCGCGCGAGTCCTCACCGAGGACGACGAGATTTTTCGACTGAAGCCCGAGAATTGAGAGAGCACGGGCAATATTTATTCCTTTTCCGCCTGCGTCACGCGAGACGGGTGTGAGCAGACTTTCCTTCCCTACCTCGAGCCTTTCAGTGCGACAGTGAACGTCGTATGCAGGGTTCAGCGTCAGCGTGATTATCTTCATATTTTTCTTCTCCGTCCGTTACAATTTGAATGGATAATAAGACCTTTAATACTCGGTTATATTAAACCACACGGCTTCTAAAATGTCAAGACCTTTTTTGCGAAAACCCCTTGATTTTTCTTATAAAATCGGCTATACTTTTTATGACTGAGATAACATAAAAAATACTCAAGCGCGAAAGGATTTTATTTATGGAAAAAAAGCTCAGAACCGGCTGTGCCTATCACGGAAACAGAATGCTCTCCCACGCTATGGCGGATATGAAGGAGATGTCAAGAGCCGATATGGATATCGTCGTACATATGCTCTCTCACACCGACTGGGAGCGTCACTCCGAGGTTATGGGTGACATTTTCAAGGCAAGCGAGGCAGAGGGTCTTGAGGTTTGGGTTGACAACTGGGGTATCGGCGGAGGTGCCGGAGACAAGGCGCACTTCCTCGCTTATCACCCCGAGGCGCACACCTATTACGGCAACGGTCGAATGCACCCTATCGCAAGCTGTCTTAACGCGCCCTCATACCGTCAGTTCGTAAAGGACTGGGTAAACAAGGTAGGAGAGCTTGGCGCAAAGACGGTGTTCTGGGACGAGCCCGCTATACCTAAAATGAGTGACGACCAGGGCAGACTCTTCTCTGCCTGCACCTGTCCTGTATGCCGCGGAATGTTCGAGGAGCGCTTCGGCAAGCCTATGCCCGAGTATATGGACAAAGACGTTGTCAAGTTCAGAAACGACGTGCTCGTTGAATTCCACGATTTTATTACCTCCTACGCGCACTCGGTAGGGCTTTCGAGCGTTATCTGCCTTATGCCGACAGACATCGCAGGAATGAACGACCCGAGAGCAGAGGACAAGGAAAGCGCAGTAGACCTCGGGGCTATATGCAGTATAGAGCACATAAGCAGCGTCGGCACCGACCCATATTGGCTCGGCAGCACCGAGGGCCCCTACAACCCCTATGAACGCGTATACAACATCAGCAAAATGTGCGTGGATATGGCGAACAAATATAATAAAGATAGTCACATCTGGATTCAGGGATACTCCACTCCGCGCGGCAGGGAAAACGAGATAATCATAGCAACCGAGGCGGCGTATGATGCAGGAGCGAGAACCATTCTCTCCTGGGGCTTCCGCGGCTGTGAGGCTAACAACTACCGTGCAAAGAACCCCGAGCGTTCCTTTATGTACACCGTAGAGGGAATGAAGCGTATAAAGAACATGGAACGCGACAGGATTCTCGCCGAGAATCGCATGAAGTATAAAAAATAACCCGCAAAGAACGAAGAAAGGCGCAAAATGACAACCCACGCTTACAAAAACGCACCTCTTACGCCAAGTGTTCATGCCGCATAAAGCAAAATACCGCATACGAATATAACACAACAGCAACAATTCGGAGGAAAATATGCCCAAGTATAACCTTGTCGTCAGCGACCTTGACGGCACTCTCCTTACCTCGGATATGACCCTTAGCAAAGAAAACAGCGAAGCTATTGAGAAAATGACGAAGTTGGGCGTAGAGTTTGCAGTATCGAGCGGAAGAACTCTATACGAAATTCCGAGCTCGGTAAGAGAGAACGGGAATATAAGATACCTGGCCTACTCAAACGGCACTGCAATCTACGATAAGGCTATCGGTCGGGATATATATTCCTCGAGAATATCAAAAGAAGACACCGAGATTATATTCAAAATTCTAAAGGACTACGACGTCATAGTAGCCGTCCACGCAGAGGGAAATTCCTATTTTCCGCATAAGCAGGCTACGTCCGAGATTCTCGACAGGTATCAGGTCAACGAGTATTACAAGGAAATATTCTTCCTCACCGTCGATTGCGAGAGCATAGAGGAAAAGGCGCAGAACCCCGACGGCCTCGAGGCAATAGTTCTCTTTTTCTCCTCGGACGCCGAGCTTTCCGAGTGCCGCGACCGTCTCCTCGCGCTCGGCACCGTCACCGTCACGAGCTCTATCGAGCACAACCTCGAGCTCTGCTCGAAAAGTGCCGGCAAAGGCAAAACGCTCGAATATCTTATCGAGCACTTAGGCCTCGCTAAAGAAACGGTTATCGCCGTCGGCGATAACACAAACGATGTATCAATGTTTTCCGCCGCAGGGCTCTCCCTCTGCGTCGAGGACGGCAGAGAGGACGCAAAGGCACTCGCCGACGAGGTTATCTGCTCAGCGCGCGAGCACGCCGCGCGATATATTCTCGAGCATTATTTTTAAATAAACGCTCACTCGCGTAAGCGAACGCCTGCGGCACTCCGCCCTCTCGTTCCGCCTCGCCACTCCCATTGTCGCTACGCCTTGTCGCTTCGCCTTGTCACTACACCTTGTCGCCCCGAAAAGAAAAAACAGCAGAAAAGCAGAAAATTTCAGAAAATCCAAAAAAATTCAAAAAACTCGAAAAAACCCCTTGACTTTTCC
>JAZOMD010000111.1:0-8269 GCA_045653745.1 Eubacteriales bacterium
AGAGGCAAAGCCGAGTATCCTCTGGATAATGTCCTGCGAAATTTTCACAGCCTTAATTTTATCGTAGCTGAAGGTGTTGGTATGCTTTTCCAAAAGTCCGAACGAGATTTGTATGTTATTTGCACATTTGGTTATGGTAAACTTATGATATTTCACGAACGAATTTATCATACATCCGATAAAGGAGATTACCGAGACGAGGAGCATAGCACCAACCGAAAGCAAAACGGCAACGATAAAATACTCTCCCCAAGTGCCGAGAGAATCAAGCTGAAGCATCAGCTTACATACGCCGATTACCAAAATCGCCAGGACGGCAAAAACTGCCGTGAAAAAGACCGTGGTTACGATATTGATGAGCGTGTACAGCATTTTCTTTCCCGAAGTGAAGCGGTAGAGACTGTCGTCATCGGAAAGCAGGACGCCCCCTTCTCCCGCCGGGGTATCCTCGGTGCTTTGCCCACCGGTTTCTCTAAGAAAATTCAGTTTTTCGAGCAGAACATCAACGGTCTTTTCCCTTTCAATAATGGTAATTTCCGCCTGATGCGCGGTATTGGTAGAGCCGCTGTCCACCGTCAAAATCGCGATACCGAAGATTCTGTGAAAGATGTTTTGCTTTTTATTGATGGCGTGAACCTTTTTGTACTCGAGTACCGAGCGTTTTCTGAATAAAACTCCTCTGTTGCATTTGATTTCCGTTTCAGTCAGCTCGTATCCCGAGGTCCTGTAATACAGAATACGGTAAGCGACAAAGCACAAATAGAGGACGGCAAACGCAACAAGGAAAAGAGGAAGTGCAAAAATCATCTCTTCGGACTGCACGTCTTCTTCAGGAAGGACGCCCGAGTAAAAGGCGAATGCCAAAACAAGGCTCGCGAAAAAATCCGACAGCAGACCGTAATAAATATATCTTTTGTCAAATCTTTTCATTTTTCTGTTCCTCAATTCTCACCTCGAGGTTATGCTCGAGGTCGTCAATCAAGCGGTCCGCTTCTGCGGTAGTGAGGGTTGAAATGTCGAAATTCGAGCCTGCCGTCGAGATGGTAACGCCACTTAGCTTTAACATCATCATAATCGGTCCCTGTATTCTGTGAAGGTCCTGAATCTGGCAAACGGGGATTACGACTCTGTGCCTGAAGATTACTCCCTGCTTTACGATAATTCTCTTATCGTCATAGCCCCAGGAATACATTTTATAGCGTAAAAAGGGGAATATCAAGACGAGGGCAAGAAGCAAAGCGTCGAGTATTCCGGCCGCCAACAAAACAACGAGCGTTACGCCGGTCGGCACCCCGCTTGTAATCAAAACCACTGCCAGAGTTATAAATGCACCGATAAGTGCGAGTGCGACAATCGCCACTCGAATGTACCATAATTTCAGTACGCTTTTGTCTAATTTCTTAAGTTCCATTTTAAGTCTCCTATCATTTTGTCATCTTTGGTTTACAAAAATAAAGAAATTGTTCGCTGTTTTACCGTGTTTATTCAGAAAGCGTTTTTCTGATAAAGTCGAGCATATCGTCAAAATTCCCCTGCGGGTATGCGCTTATATCCTCGCCCTTTCTGTTAAGCGGGCGGTCTGTATGAAGGAATACGCGCATTCCGAGACGGGCTGCCGCCATATCCTCGCCTACGTCGTTTCCTATCATCAGGCATTCCTCGGGTAGGACTCCGAGGCGCGAGGTTATCTCACGGTAATAGTCAAGGCTCGGCTTACAGTAATGCGAGTTCTCGTAGGTTGTAAAGAATTCAAAATCAGATGGCGAAAGTCCTGCCCAAGCCATTCTCTTTTCGGTGGCAACGGTCGGAAAAACGGGACTTGTCGCAAGGACGGGAACGGCGCCAAGCTCTCTTACGAGGTTCACGGCGGCAAGTGCCTTCGGCGTATATCCGCAAACGCTCTTTATGTTATCGAACTCCCTCTCGTAAAACCTCTCAAACAAGGGATAGGTATCACGAGCGCCCTCTCCGAGGTCGAGGCAGAAGTTTTCCCAGAATATCACCTCGTTCGTTTTCGTACCGTCGCCGTACGCGATCATTCCTATTGCGCGGAGTATTGCTCCCACAAGAGCTTTCGGCTCGTATCCGTGGGGCGCGAGGCTCGCGGATACGGCGGTTAAGTAGGTTTTAGAAAATTCGTCCTGATCGAGAGGAAGAAGCGTTCCGTCAAGATCAAAAAGCACGGCTTTTATCTTCATCTTAATTCCTTTAATCGGTTTTCTTTTTTCTCTTAAAGAGGCGAGAGAGGGCGGCGGCAAAAAGCACCTTCAGCTTTATTATCGCGACCCTTATATAGAAAAAGTCGCACCAGAGGTGGGCGTAGAGGCGGTAGGGAAAATCGGTGGTCTTCACGGTTTTACCGTCTCTTATAACGCCTGTAAGAACGCCGATAATCTGCTCGTCGGTAATGCCGTACTCCTTCTTCGTACAGTTGTCGCCGCAGATTACGTATCCGTCCTTTTTAACTCTCAGAATACGGTGGAGAACGTACTTTCCGTCCGAGCTTTTATAAAGAGGAACGTCGTATCTTCCGAGCCTTCCCGAGGGGCGCTCGATTATAATGACGTCGCGCTTCTCACGAAGAAGCGGCAGCATACTCGTTCCAACGCTCGTCCATATTATTCTGCCGTTTTTCTCGAGAGCCTTTTCGTATGAAAGAGGTTCACTCATCTATTGCTCCTATGCCGCGGAGGGCGGCGAGTATTCTGTCGACGTCGGGCTCGAGAACGGATCTCTCGACGTCGTAGGTATCAAGCATAGCGAGAATTATCTCCTCGCGCGTGGTATCCTTCTTCAGAAGGTCGATAATCGCAGCCGCGGTAGAGTTGCTTCTGACCATACCGTTAAAGCTACCGTTTACCGCTATCATAAGCTGCTCGTTATCGGTTGTATGAGTTACGAATTCCTTTTTAAGCTTCATTTTCATTTCCTTTCATCACGCCAAAGGACAGCTCTGCCGCCTCGGGGCTTATATCACAGAAAAGCTTATAGACTCTCACTCCCGAGAGAAGCCTGTCTACGAGCTCCATCGTTTTTTTCATAAATTCAGGGGTACTTTGGGTGTAGGTCTGCGAAAGAATTTTAGGGAACTGTTCTATTCCGACGCATTCGGCAATAGAGTTTTCCTCGCCTCGCTCGAGTATGCAAATTGCTTTAAGAGGTGCTCCGATATTCTCGCCGAGGGCGTGCTTTCCGTTCCACGGTGTACCGAAAACTGTAGCTCCCGAGTCGGAAATTTTAATAAGCGGCTTATCGTCGTTTACCATAACCGCGCGGCTGCCGAGCATTTTTCGCCAAAGGGCGGTATGAGTGGATTTTCCCGTACCGCTTTTAGCGGTAAAGAGGTAGCCCTCGCCGTCAACGGCTATTGCAGAGCCGTGAAAAAGGACGGTGTCAAAGTCGATAAGAGCTTCGGCTATCTTTCTGTAAAGGGCGAGCGACTCGAGATATGAGTCCGAAAACCTTAAATTTCCGCCGCATCTTTCACGCTCGGCGGCAACGTCCGAGTCTCCGACAGACAGAATAATATCGGGTATTTTGAAGTCGGAAAAATATTCCTTACAGAAATTTACGGTTTCATCAAAAAGGACGGTGGCGAGTATGTTTTTTTCTGCTAATGCGATTTTTAAAACGGGCATACGGCGCTTCTCCTTTTCTAGTAAAATACATAAATATTATATAATGTTCGGGCGCGTTTGTCAATCTTTTTTAGCAATTTGTATTGACAAACAAACGCTCTTGGTTTATAATTCAATTAAACCGAAGGCTGGGGGTAGGAATATGGGAATTTTTGATGGCGTGCTTATCGCTTCCGACTGGGACGGAACGCTCTTTAACGGCAAAGAAGTGCCAAGAAAAAATATAGACGCCATTTCCTATTTTTTAGAAAACGGCGGCAATTTTACCGTATCGTCGGGGCGCGAATACTCGTATATTGAAAATGCGCTCAATGATTTTCCTATAAGCACCTACGCGGTGGCGCTCAACGGCGCTTGTATTAAGGACACGAGGTCGGGTGAGGTTTTGTTCGAGGGATTTATCGACGAGAGGGCGTACGAGGTATTCGACAGGGTTCTTTCCCTCTCCGACGGTGCCGTGCTGATGTCGTATATCGCAAGAGGCGACAAGACATTCACCACTATACCCGTATCGGTCTACAGAAAAGAACGGGCGGCGCTCTTGGCAAGAGAGGATATATACGACCTCGTGCTCCGCACGGCAACTCCCGAGGGGGCTATCAGGACGGCGGCAGCGGCACGCGTTGCACTCGAGGAAGATGGCGAGTGCGCATATACTGCGGTAAGAAGCTTTCCCTGCGGCGTTGAGGTACTGAAAAAGGAATTAACGAAGGGTGTCGGCGCGCGCAGAGTGGCAAACGCACTCGGAGCGAGGATTCTCGTCGGAGTCGGAGATTACGAAAACGATATACACCTGCTCCGCGAGGCGGATATCGGATATGCCGTGGAGAACGCGATGCCCTCTCTGAAGGCAGCGGCAGACAGAATAACCGTGAGCGTTGACGACGGAGCGATAGCAAAAATCATCGAGGATATCGAGAAGGAATTACGCTCGGGAAAAATATTTTGATTTTTTCACTTTTACCTATTGACAAACGGAAAATAATGTTGTATAATATTTGAGGTTACGCGGGAGTGGCGGAATCGGCAGACGCGCACGTTTGAGGGGCGTGTATCTTTGATGTACGGGTTCAAGTCCCGTTTCCCGCACCAGGATAAGGGCTAAGTTCAACTTAGCCTTTATTTTTTTGCTTTTTTATGCCCTTATCCCGGGGAGAAACGGGACAGACCTCATCCACAGTCTTCGGTCTTCGCTCTAAAAACGATTATCAATCGTTTTCTTTACGAGCGACATTTCCCGCACCAAGTAAAGAAACAGAGTCTTTAAACTCTGTCTTTTGCTTTATATGAAAAAAACGAGGACGCAGAACCCGTCCCGAGCGGCACTCACTTTGTTAGCACCTTGCATTCAAAAGCGAGGTCAAGTTTTTCCTCGATTTGCAAAGCAAACGATGCCGTACCCTACGGCATCGAGAGGAACAACTTGCGCAGCCGCTACCTTGCTCCCTCTTTGCGGCTGCTGTTCAACCGGCCCGTTTCCTTGACCGATATTCGCTAATATCTCCTTATTTTAAAGTGAAAGTTGACAAATCGGGCAATTTGTGCTATAATCTGTAAGTGTGGTTAAATATTTTATCAATACCGAGGATTCATTCTTCCGACCGAAGCGTGCGCTTTTGGGCGCGAAGGATACCTCTCCCATTTGTAAATGAGGACACTTTTACTATGAAAAAGGATAACAAAAAGAAATGGCGCAGATTCCGCCACAGGGTCGTGCGCGACATTGCAAACTTCATATTGCGACCCTATTCGAAAATCAAATACGGAATCAAGGTTGAAAAATTCCGCGAGCAGGGCAAGAGAAACTATCTCGTGCTCTACAATCACCAGACGGCGTTCGACCAGTTCTTCGTAGGAATGGCATTCAAGGGAGCGATTTACTACGTTGCATCAGAGGATATTTTCTCAAAGGGCTGGGTATCAAAGCTTATTAAGCATCTGGTTGCGCCCATACCGATTAAAAAGCAATCAACCGACGTGCGCGCGGTTATTGACTGTATGAAAGTCGCCAAGGAAGGCGGTACTATTGCCATCGCGCCCGAGGGCAACAGAACCTTCTCGGGCAGGACGGGGTATATGAATCCCGCTATTGCAATGCTCGCAAAGAAGCTCGGACTTCCTATAGCGCTCTACCGCCTTGAGGGCGGATACGGTGTTCACCCAAGATGGAGCAACGCCGTAAGAAAGGGCAAAATGCGCGGATACGTCTCGCGCGTTATAGAGCCCGAGGAGTTCGCCCCTCTCTCAAACGAGGAGCTCGCGGCGGTTATTGAAAAGGAGCTTTACGTTGACGAGGGCTGCACCGATGCGGTCTTTAAGAGCAAGCACGGTGCCGAGTACCTCGAGAGAGCCTTTTACGTTTGTCCCTTCTGCGGTCTTTCGAGATTCGAGAGCGAGGGCGACGGACTTACCTGCAAGAGCTGTGGGCGTACGGTCAGGTACCTTCCGACAAAGGAATTCGTCGGCGAGGGCTTCGACTTCCCGTATAAGCACACCACAGACTGGTACGACTATCAATGCGACTTTGTAAGAGGGCTCGACCTTACACTTTACAAGGATACTCCTATGTACGAGGAGAGGGCAACGCTTTTGGAGATAATTCCCTACACGAGCCGTTCGGTTATCGAGGAAGACGCCAAGATAGAGCTTTACGGCGACAAAATCACCGTATCGGGCAAAGAGCAGATAGCCTTTCCGTTTGCGGAGATTTCGGGCGTTGCGGTGCTTGGAAAAAACAAGCTGAATATTTATCGCGGAAAACAGATTTTCCAGCTTAAGGGCGACGTGAGATTTAACGCTCTTAAGTTTGTAAATATCTTTTACCATCACAAAAACCTAGAAAGAGGTGACGGCAACTATGAATTTCTTGGATTATGACGTATGGAGCTTCCTGTTCTTATTTGCGGTGTTGCTCATAACACTGCTGCTCGGCAACATAATAAGGAGAAAAACACCATTTCTTCGCGATTCGTTAATTCCGACGTCGGTGCTCGGTGGAATTATCCTGATTATCGTGACGGCGATATACAGATTTATCGCAGGAGAATCGCTTTTTGACACCTCGGCGTTCAACTATAACGGTACAGAGACGCTCGAGATAATTACTTACCACTGCCTTGCGCTCGGATTTATCGCTTCGACGCTCAAAACAACGAACAAAAAGCTCACAAAGGAGCGCAGCGTAGAGGTTTTCAACACCGGTGTTACTACGGTTGCTACATACCTTTTACAGGGCGTTGTAGGTCTTGCAATAACCATTATAATAGCTCTTATCGTAACGGGCTTCTTCCCTGCGGCAGGAATGCTCCTTCCCTTCGGATTCGGTCAGGGAACGGGTCAGGCGATGAACTACGGTAACATTTACGAAGCCGACTTCGGCTTCATAGGTGGACTCGACTTCGGTCTTGCGGTTGCGGCACTTGGATTTATCAGTGCGAGCGTGGGCGGAGTTATCCATCTTAACATAATGAGGCGCAAGGGCAAGCTTCACCCTCGCGGCGATAAGAACAAGCTCAACGCCGAGGAGATAGAAGCTCACGACGAGCTTCCGATGCAGGACAGCATAGACAAGATGACTATTCAGATTGCTATGGTAGCCCTCGCGTATACCCTCACTTATCTTGTAATGCTTGGACTTTCAAAGCTCGTTCCCGGTATGGCGTCTACCATATTCGGCTTCAACTTCCTTATCGGCGTTATTATGGCGCTGGTTGTAAAGCTCGTGATAAACAAGCTCAGAAAGCACAACATTTTCAAGCACGAGTGCTCCAACAACTTCCTTCTTACCAGAATTAGCAATTTCTTCTTCGACCTTATGGTTGTATCAGGAATCGCGGCAATAAGAATTGAGACTATCCTCAACTACTGGGGCGCACTTCTTGCCCTCGGCGTTATCGGTCTCGTTATTACCTACGCATATAACAGATTCGTCGCAAAGAAGCTCTTCCCCGACTATTTGGAGGAGCAGTTCCTCGCTATGTACGGAATGCTCACGGGCACTGCGTCTACGGGAATAATTCTCCTTCGAGAGATTGACGCCGAGTTCGAGACTCCTGCAGCAGACAACCTCGTGTACCAGAACCTGCCTGCTATCGTCTTCGGCTTACCTCTTCTGTTCCTTGCAACCTTCGCACCGAAGGCTCCCGTGCTTACGCTGATTATACTTTTTGTATTCTTTGTGGTAATGAATATAATCCTTTTCAGGAGCATTATATTCAAGAAAAGAAAGGAAAAGTAATCTTTAATTTACATATTGATTAAAAAATCAAGCCCTCGGAAGGATTTCCGAGGGCTTTTTGTTAGCGTTTGCTTTAACTGTTTTTGATAAGTCTTACGTAGAACTCCACCGTTTTAACAATGGTATCGAGGGGGATACGCTCGTTATTGCCGTGGATAGTCGCCCTCTCCTCGCCGGAAAGAGCCATGGCGGAGAAGCGATAAACTCTGTCGGAGATAGCGCCCCAATGTCTCGAGTCGGAGCATGCCACCATCAGGTAGGGAGATATTATCGTATTCTGCCAGGTTGAGCCGATGGCTGATGCGACGCGCTCGTAGCCCTCACAGTCTATTCTCGATATTACGGAGGGGTTCGTACCCTCGAGAACCTTTATCTCCACCCTTTTATCCTTTAC
>JAZOMD010000112.1:0-2311 GCA_045653745.1 Eubacteriales bacterium
CCCGTCCGTCCCGAGGTAAAGCCTGCTATCGACGAGTGCCGCAGTGCAGGAATCCGCCCGATTATGATTACCGGCGACCACAAGGACACCGCCGTTGCAATAGCAATGCAGCTCGGTATAATCACCGACGCAACTCAGGCTATCACGGGTGCCGAGCTCGATAAAATCTCCGACGAGGAGTTCGAGACCGCAGTTGAAAAATACTCCGTCTACGCAAGAGTTCAGCCCGAGCACAAGACGAGAATAGTAAACGCTTGGCGTAAAAAGGGAAAAGTCACCGCAATGACGGGTGACGGCGTAAACGACGCCCCCTCTATCAAGAACGCCGACATCGGCGTAGGTATGGGAATTACAGGTACCGGCGTTACCAAGAACGTTGCCGATATGATACTTGCAGACGATAACTTCGCGACTATCGTATCCGCCGTCGGAGAGGGAAGAAGAATTTACGACAATATCCGTAAGGCTATTCAGTTCCTTCTCGCCTCAAACCTCTCCGAGGTCTTTGCAATCTTCTTTGCAACCCTCATAGGCTTCACCATCTTCCAGCCCGTTCAGCTCCTCTGGATAAACCTTATAACCGACTGCTTCCCCGCGCTCGCCCTCGGTATGGAAAAGCCCGAGGCAGACGTTATGAGCCGTGACCCCCGTAACCCGAGAGAGGGAATATTTGCAGGTGGACTCGGTGTGGCAGTCGTCTATCAGGGCATTATAGTAACTCTTATCACCGTTGCTTCCTTCTTTATAGGTCACTTCGGCTTCGGCGGCGGCACGTGGGATAGCCTCTTTGCCCTCGAGTCCGTAGGACGGATAAGCACCCACGGAACGACAATGGCGTTCCTCACTCTCGCTATGTGCGAGGTGTTCCACTCCTTCAATATGCGCTCGCTCCACGGCTCTCTCTTTGCTATAAAGGGACAGAATAAGTGGCTCTGGGGCGCAGGCCTCTTCTCGCTTCTCCTTACCTCTGCGGTCGTTCTTATCGCTCCCGTAGCAGGACTCTTCGGAATGATTGCCATAGGCTTCAAGGAATACCTCGTAGCCCTCGCCCTCGGCTTCGCGATAATTCCTATCGTCGAGATAGGCAAGATAATCCACAGAATAGCCGACAAAAAGCACGCATAATTTTATCGCCCGACTTCCGCGAGGGAAGTCGGGCGTTTTTTTTAAGAAAGAGCTATTCACCATTCGCGTGACGGGAAATTTTCGTCGCTATAAAGATTGATAATACTTTTGTTTAGCCTATCCGCATATTTCATAGCGGTATAAGCACCGCCCTTGTTACGCTCTACATAAACTATTACGAGATCGGACCTATCTATCATATAGCGATTTTTCAATGTGATGGCGGATTTTGGGTGTGCTCTGTAAACAATCTCGGGAATAATAATTCCGTCGTAATATTTTTCATAACATTCCATATTTGCGACGGTGTACGGAAGAATTAGGGTTATATCGTTGTTATCTTTACCAAGTTCTCTTTGCGCACGCTTGATAACCGATGCAGCATATTCGTCAAACTCGCCGTTACGACCGATAATAAAGGAAACATAAGGCTTTGTGCGTATAAGCTTTTTTATGATAGGAAATAGCCAGTTATCTAATCGTCGCAGGTCGTCGATTTCTCTATGTCCAAATAACGAAACGGTAAAAATCTCCATATTATTCTACCTTGCCTTGATACTATGAGCATAAATTTTGAGCAATTCATACTTATAGTATACCATCGCTCGCAAAGAATATCAATAGTCTGTGGAAAATTTGTTTCGATATTTATAGACTATATGTAGTACGAATAAGGGCGGGTATAATTATGAGCGATATTGCAAAGGTTTTGGGACAGAGAATAAGAAATTACAGAACGGATAAAGGATTGAGTCAGGAAAAGCTTGCGGAACTCTCGGGCTGTCATCATACCTATATAGGTCAAATTGAACGGGGTGAGAAAAACGCCACGATTGAGAGTATAGAAAAGATTGCCGCCGCTTTAAATATTTCGCTTTCAAAATTGTTTGAGGAGCTTGGCGCTAAAGATGACGGAAGCAGAAATGTTCCTCTTGAATGTTACGAATTTCTTCTGTCGAAGACAAAAGATGAGCAAGAGCACATTTATCGCATTTTGCTCGAAATGGATAAGTACAAAAATAATTGAAAATCTGATTTTTTTACGAAAAAGGACAGAGAATTTTGCGTTCTCTGTCCTCGCTTTTAGATTTCTATTTTCTTTTTATACTCCGTCGGAGAAATTCCGACGGCTTTTTTAAAGGCGCGGGAGAAGCTATGTATCGAGGAATAGGAAAGCAGGTCGGAG
>JAZOMD010000113.1:0-3039 GCA_045653745.1 Eubacteriales bacterium
AACGGACGATTTGATTTACATAAACAGAGCAACCTTTTATTTCGTCACATAGATCGGAGATTTGGATTGCAAACTCGATTGCATCTTCTCGCAGTTGATTCTTATTGTCGGTCATTAGCGAAAGCTCCTTTCTTTTTTGTCGATATGTTGCTACGCAACTCGATATGTTTTCGCGCTGCTCAAACTCGATATATGCTCGCGTTACTCGCATTCGATATGTTGCCTGCGGCAACGAGAGTCGATTGCACCGCGCCGCGCCAAAGTTGCTTCTCTCGCGTTGCCTTTGGGCAACGCATATCGAGCGCAAAGCGCTATATCGAGTCGCAGACATATCGAACGACGCGTCAGCGGCGCATATCGACGTCGAACCCGCGTGTGAGACACACGACGGATTCGACATGCCCTGTCCCCGGGAACAAATCAAAGAGCCTAACCTTATCCGCCCTATATCCAAGCGGTGCGAGGACGGTCATATCCCTCGCAAGCGTTGCGGGATTGCAGGAAATATAGACGATTTTTTCGGGAGAAAGCTCATTTGCGATATAAGAGAGCAGTCCCTCGTCCGAGCCCTGACGGGGTGGGTCGAGGATAACCGTTTGGGGCTTGATTTTTTCGCCTCTTTCGCGCTCGGCGCGCTCGAGCAGCTTCGCCGTGTCGGCGGCGTCTGCGGTGTAGAAGCTCGCGTTCTCTATGCCGTTAGCACGCGCGTTTTCCTTAGCGCATCCGACCGCGCTTTCGACAATCTCGACTCCGATAATCTCGCCTGCCTCCTTCGCCATAGAGAGGCCTATTGAGCCTGCGCCGCAGTAGAGGTCGAGTACGGTGTCCCCCTTCTTTGGAGCGGCGAGCTCCTTTGCCGCGGCGTACAGCAGCTCGGTAGCCTCGCGGTTTACCTGATAGAATGAGGGGGCGGTGATTTTGAGGCGCACGCCTGCGAGGACGTCGTATATATAGTCCCTGCCGTAGAGGGTGATAAATTCCTCTCCGAGTATCACGTTTGTATCGCTTTTGTTTACATTTATGAGTATTCCGACGAGATTTTCCTCGGCTTGTGTAAGAGTTCTTATAAGATAATCTGTGTCGGGGAGCGACTCTCCGTTAAGGACGAGGGTGAGCAAAATCTCCTCTGTAACCTCGGCGCGGCGAAGGTAAACGTGGCGCAACAGACCCTTTCCGCTCGTCTCGTCGTAGACCGATACCGAATACTTTTTGAAGTATGCGCGAAGAAGCTCTAAAATGCGCGAGAACTCCTTCGGCGCGAGTGCACAATCTGCCGCCTCGGTTACTCTGTGGCTTTTCGGTGCGAAGAAGCCGAGCGTATATTCGCCGCCCTTATCAAGGGCTACGGGGTACTGTGCCTTGTTGCGGTAGCCGCGAGTTTTCGGCGAGGGGGTTACGGGCAGTATCTCGAGCTCTGCGAGCCCTGCCTTTTTGAATATCGCCTTCACCGACTCCCACTTGTGCGACAGCTCCTTTTCATAGGAGAGCAGTCTGTACGCGCAGGCGCGGCAGGCGCGCGAGTCGCATCTGCCGTCGGTACGCTCCTCGGAGCAGCGGATATATTCCTCTGCGCGCGCAACCGCGTAGGAGGACGCCGTCTTTATGATTTTTGCCTTCACCTTGTCGCCGGGAACGGTGTCTGAGACGAAGACTACCTCGCCGCCGTGTCTTGCAACACCGAAGCCGAGGTTGGTTATATCGGTAATTTCGAGCGTCAGAAGCTCGTTTTTCTTAAAGCCCATCAGATAAATTCGTCCTTAAATTGATTTCTGTATTCCTTCGGAGTCATACCGAAGGCGGATTTGAAGGTCTTTGCAAAATAAGACGCATCGGTAAAGCCGTTGTCCTCGGCAATTTCCGCGGTGGTCTTGTCGGTCAGCTCGAGTTGGCGCTTCGCCGAGCGCAGACGGTAGGAAATAATGTACTGTCGGAGCGTCTGCCCCTTCTTTTCCTTTATCATCTGGCTGACGTAGAAGGGGTGGTAGCCGAAGATTGCGCCTATCTCGGTGTTGGAAATCTCCTCTGCGCGGTTATCGCGAATGTAGGCGTCGAGCTCCTCTACCATACGCGCAGGCAGGGAATTTTCGTCTGCCGATTCGGCGATTTTCAGGAGCAGAAGCTTCAGCATTGCCGAAATCTTTGCGCGGTACGCGCCCTCGCCCGAGGTGAAAATGCTCTCCATTTTCAGTAGCCCGTCTCTTTCCGACTCAACGTCGGGCAAGAGGATTTTTTTATCAAACGGGGCAGGGAAGTATATACCATCGAGTGCCGTGCGGTCGAACTCGGTGACGGGTGTCGGGCCCCTTTTCTCCCATTCCTTCTCCGAGGCAACGAGGTCGAAGCCGATAACCAGCGCGCGCAGATATTTTCCCTTCAAAAGATAGGGAACTCCTGCAGGGATATAAAGGAGATTTCCGGGGTCGATATGCCCGAGCTTCTCGCCAGCCACCACGGCGCTGACACTTCCCGAAACCATATAAATTATCTTCGAGTCGTAGGAGACGCACTCCTCCTGACGGTTTATTTTTTCGTAGAGCGAAACCGAGTGTATATCCGGATTTAAAAGAGTAAGGTCCATATATCTCCCTGCCATTTCTGCCCGTCTTCGCGCATAGGGCGCGTGCGAGCATAATTATACATAATAATTTTAACATTTCCGCGCGTGAAAATCAAGAGAGGAAAGGAAAAAACACTCGCATAAAGGAAATATTGTGCCCCCGAAAACGCCCTACAAAAAACTTTCTGAAAAAACTTTTCAAAAACCCCTTGACAAAAGAATAGATTTATAGTATAATAGTCGAGCGAACAAAACGCGGCCCGTTAGTCAAGCGGCTAAGACGCGGCCCTCTCAAGGCTGAGGCATGGGTTCGATTCCCGTACGGGTCACCAAAGAATGAGCACTCCAAAAGGAGTGCTTTTTTCATTCTTTGGCGACCCGTACACTCATCGAACACACTCGCGCAATGCAAATTTTGCAAATCATAGCTGTGTTTTGCTTATTTAGCAAATCAGTAGCTGCGCGAGTATGGGTTCGTATTT
>JAZOMD010000114.1:0-9115 GCA_045653745.1 Eubacteriales bacterium
CATATCGAGTTGCGTCAGCAACATATCGAAAATCCCGAGAGGGATTTATCTCGATGCGTGATTGTCCGCTAAGGACATCACGCTACGGCTTACAGGTGCCGCAGGGAGAATAGTCGCGGTACTCGTCGAGCAGCTCCTCGAGGGTGCCGTAGAAGTCACGGCGGTTTTCTTCCTTCATCGTCGACACACCCGAGCAGGTGGGGAGATGGTAGCGCTCCGAGCTGACGTTAAGCACGTATGTAATAGGTCCGCTTGGTACTTCTTCCTCGGGGAGGGGAGTCTCGTCACCTGCCTCGCGGTTGGTACCGTTCTGATAGTTTATCTCGACGCCCGGCTGTACGTTGTAGGCGTAGATACAAAAGTACACGCCCTCGCCCTCGTCCTCAACCGAGTAGCCTTCCATAAGCACGCCCCTTGCCACAAGCTCGTTTCCCTCGTATATCGGGGTAACGCGGAGCATCACGTGATTTTTCGTTTCCTTAACGTAGTCGGCAACCTGATTTTCAAAGGGGAGCATACCATCTATATTAAGATAACGCGTACCCGTGATGAGATTTTTCTCGTTCGCGTCCTCGCCTGCAAGCTGGTGTCGGATGAGGTGGCAGCGGTTATAGAGGTATTCGCCGTTGTATTTTTTGTTGTTGGACTTGCCCTGATATTTCCAACCCGACGGAGATACCGAGCCTATATCGCCCCTATCCTCGCTGGGCATAATCTCAACACCGATAGAAGAGGTTGCCACGCCGCACCTGCCGAGCGAGTCGAGCGGAGAATAGTTCTCGAACGACGTCGCGGTTATCTCCTCCTCGGTAAAGAAGGGAACGTTGTCGTTCACCTTTACGTAAGCCTTTCCCGAGTATGCAGGGATATCGTCGAGCGATATTGTAGGCTCGGGGTCGGGTGCAAAGCAACCCACAAGAAGCGAGAGTGCGGTTATTATGCTAAGTAAAAGTGCTGTGAGTTTTCTTTTCATTTAATATATATCTCCTTGGTGATTTTTTCGTGTGAGCTACCCTCAAAATCGGTGCTGGATAAAAGCGAGAATCCGCACTCCGAGGGGGTAATGTCAAAGGTGAGGTCGGTAGGGTAGGACCTATTCCAACGGTAAATTATGAGTCTGTCGATTTTATCCCTGCCGTCACCGACGGCTCGCTCCTCGAGGAAGACGAAGGACTTTTTTCTTGCCGCGCCTATCGGGTCGCGCTTTACCTTCACCCTGCCAAGAGGGGAAAGAAGCTTCTCGGAGTAGGGCGCAATGAGTAGCGGCTCGCCTGCGCATTCTCTGAAAATATCCTCGAGCACCCTCGAGTCGCGGCTCTGCCGCCGCCCACCGAATGCCATACCGCCCCCGTCGTCAAGACATACGAAAAGTGTCATACAGTATATCCTTTCAAAGCGTGTTTTTCTACTGATATTATAGCAAATTTTCCGTTTCTCTGCAAGTACAATAAAAAATTTAACATTTTCCGTAACGCGAGGAAAATTCTTC
Source organism: Eubacteriales bacterium (assembly GCA_045653745.1). GTDB lineage: Bacteria > Bacillota > Clostridia > Oscillospirales > CAG-272 > UBA1740. The sequence continues at coordinate 1,490 of JAZOMD010000114.1, forward strand.
CGTCTATATAGGTGAAGCTCGAATAAGTCTTACAAAAAACGCAAAAGGAAGGTATGTAAAAATGAAAAGATTTTTTAAGGTATTTGCGCTTATATCTCTCTCGCTCGTTATCCTCTTTACGGCTATATCCTGCGCTAAGGGATACGGCAGAAGCGATGCAAACGCACAGGGTCTCGTCGGCGGCGGAGCAGCCTCCAAGGACCACTATGGAACGCTCGGAGATAAGTATGAAAACGGAAATGTAACCTCGTCGAAAATCGTCTTCGAAAACCGAAAAATTATCAAAAATGTAAACGAAACCGTTCAAACAGAGGACTTTGACGCCTTTATATCCTCGCTTTACGCCGCGATAGACGAGGTGGGCGGTTACGTTTTTTCTCGTGAGGAAAGCAACGGCGGATACTATAATCAGGGTAGGGCGAGAAGCTCCTCGCTCGTCATAAAAATACCCTCGGAAAGCCTCGATTCCTTCACGGAAGGTCTTAGCGGCCTCGGCTCTGTTGTGTCCTACAGAGAGAGCGTAGAGGACGTGACCGAGGCGTATATTGACGTCGAGAGCAGAATTGCCGTACTCGAGGCAGAGGAGAGCGCCCTGCTTACGATACTTTCGAGCGCCGCTACTACAGGGGATGCCCTCGCCGTAAGAGATAGCCTTCTTTCCGTGCAGTCCGAGCTCGCCTCGCTCCGAGCGCAGAAAAGAAGCTACGACTCGAGAATAGATTTCAGCACCGTAAATCTCTACGTCAGCGAGGTGCGCCGAGAGGAAAAGACGAACCCCACCTTCTTTGAGGAAGTCGGCACAAACTTCTCGGACAGCCTTTATAATCTCGGTCAGGACTTTCGCGGAATCGGAGTGTTTCTCCTCGGTGACTCGCCCTATATCCTTATCTCGGTTATCGTCCTCGGCGGCATCGCCACGGCAGGCTTCTTCGTTGGAAGAAGACTTTGGAGAAAATTCCGTAAATCGTAAAAAAAGGCCTCTGCTTTTTCGGCAGAGGCTTTCGTTATTGAATTTCCTGTTCAAGGTCGTCGAAGATAGGACTGTCGAAAAACTCGCGCAGAGTGATATCTATTCCGTCGCAGAGCTTTTTTAGCGACACGACCCCGGGGTTTTGACTCTTTTCGTTAAGAATACTGTAAACCGTGGAAGGGGCAACGCCCGAAAGGTTCGCAAGCGCGTTTATCGCAATATTTTTCTCTTTGCAGAGCTCTATTATCCGTAAAGCAACCGCTTCTTTTGTCCGCATACGCCGCACTCCTCTTCAAGTTATACCAATATTTTAGCGAAATTTACGAAATATCGTGTGCGATATATCGCAATTTTTAAAATTTTGTGCTATAATATGTTCGTATAAACTAAAATTTGGGGATATTTTTATGAATTGCATATTTTTTGGGCATAGAGATACCGATTCAAGGGGTGTTGAGGAAAAGCTGAGGAGCGTTATTCGCGCCGCGATAAGCAGAGGTTTGAATAGCTTCTACGTTGGAAATAACGGTGGATTTGATTTTTTGGTTCAGCGTGTGCTGAAAGAGGTGGCAGAGAAGAATAAAGATGTGGAGTATAGAATAGTGCTATCTCGTATAGACGAGATGGCGATAGGGGGAGAGCAAGAGGCGACGGTGTTTCCCGAGGGGCTTGAAAAGGCTTTGCCGAGATTTGCTATATCAAGAAGAAATGACTGGCTCATAAAAAAAGCGGATATGCTGATTGCTTATGTAACGCACAGATTTTCAAATTCCTCAAAGCTTTTGAGCAGGGCAGAGAAGAAGGGGATTGAGGTAATAAACTTGGCAGAGTGAGTAGCAAATGCTCCTCGCGAAAACGCGCCGACACCACAGGTGTCATTCTCGAGCGAAGCGAACTATATTCTCCTTGCGAGCTAAAAGCTTTGCTTTTTTGCACTACGTGCTTTATTGCGCTCTGCGCAATGCTCGCGGAGCAATCGGCGCGCGCCTCGCTGGAGAACGAGCTCTCCGACTCGGCTTTGCTTGATTATCACGACCTCGCAGAGGTCTATATCGCTGAATCTGCAAGATTTCCGTTAACAAAGTATATTTAATAATATTTCACCCTCGCTCGCGGGGGTGAATTTTTTAATTTTACTTGAAATATTCGCGCGTGTGTGCTATACTATTAAAGAAAACGCCCGCGCGGGCGCAATTCTTTGCAAATATTTGGAGACACTTTATGAACAGGATAGGAGAGGGCTTTATATGGCAGCTTGCCGACGGCAAGGGCGGCGAGACGGTAAAGATGCTTACCGCGCACGGCTTCGGCATTTGTCTTTTGATAATGCTTGCCGTAATTTTTGCGTGGTTTCTTGCCGTAAGACGCCCGATTTACGAGGGAATACTTATCAGCTTCGCCGTGCTTCTTACCGTTACGGCAACCTGGGATAAGGTGTTTTTCTTTATCGACCGTGCACTGTCCACAGAGCTTCTCTACTCGATGATGGCTTTCACCGCGATGTCGGAGATTCTCTCGAAGACGGGAATTATAGACAACTGCGTTAAGATAATACTCTCCCTTCTCGGCAGGGTGCCGGGCGGCGCAGGCTACGCCTCCGTTGCGGCGAGCTCGTTTATGGGTGCGCTCTCGGGCAGCGGCCCTGCCAACGTTATGGCAACCGGCTCTATCACCATACCTGCAATGATAAAATCAGGCTATCCGCCCGAGCTTGCGGCAAACGTCGAGAGCACCTCGTCCTACCTCGGAAATATGATACCCCCCTCGGCAAATATCCTTGCCGCCCTCGGTGCGTACGTTGCGTACACGGGTGTCGAGATGTCGACGGGCTCCTTCTGGATTGCCTGCTGGGGCGTGTCGGTTTGGTTCATTCTCTCGCGCTTCGTACAGCTTTTCGTCTTCTGCAGGATTTATAAGATTAAGCCTATGCCGAAGGAAGAGCTCCCCTCTTTGCGCGCCTCTTTTCGCGAGGGCTGGTCGGGACTTCTTCTTCCCGTTATAATTCTTCTGCCCTTCCTTTTCGACTCGCTTTGCGTAGGGTTTATCACCTCGCGCCTCGGTGCTCTCGGAGCAAAGCAGTTTTCAAAATCGCTTCTTATATTCGTTGCAGGCGTTACGGCTCTCATTTCCATCTTCGTGGCAAAGAACAGAAGCGAACTCTCCCCCCGTGCCATTCTCGACACCTTTGCAAGGGGGCTTCGGAAGCTCGTGCCGACGGTTGCGACCTGCATTTTCGGCTATATGATAGGCGAGCTTTTCGCTTATACCTACGCAGGAGAGAGCGTTGCGGCGCTTCTCTCGGAGTGGAATCCCGGGCTCGTCGTGCTCGCCTTCGCGGTTCCGCTTATCTGTTGCTTTATTTCTATGGTTATACCCGGCTCCGCGATGGTTAATATGTTCGGCTTCGTCTTCGTTGCCGTCTTCGCCTCTGCCGGTGCAAATCCTCTGCTCGTTGCGGTAATGCTCCCCTGCGTTTGCGGAGTTATGTGCGGTATCACGCCCCCCTTCGCGCTCGGTATGTATGCAGGAATGTCGCTTGCGGGCTCGGATTTCTCGAAGACTATTAAAAACGACCTCTGGTGGGTCGCTGTTCAGTATATACTCGAGGTTATAGTGCTTCTCGGAGTGCTTCCAGTATTCGGCGTGGGACTTTTCCCACTCCTCGGAATATAAGAAAGGTGTGGTGAGTGGAAATGAAAACTTTCAGAGAAAAAACGGCACTCCTGCTTTCTTATATCTACGCCGTCGGCATCGCCGTCTCGCTTTTTGCAGGCGCGCTCTCTGCGCTCGGGTATCTCGCGGCACTGATTATCGGTGGGAACGGCGCCTCGGCTATTTGCGAGTTTATCTATAACGACCTCTATCCCGTGCTCGTCTATATTGCAACGGGCTCGGTGCTGCTCGGACTTGTGAAGATGTACGTTGCAGGTGAGAAGTCGCTCACACCGCCGAAGAAAAAGAAAAATTCTTAAACCGAAAAGGACGATGGGCTTATGAGAAAAATACGCCTCTTTGTAAAGCGCGCGTTTGATATAACGGCCGCGCTCATACTCGTTATAATACTTACCGTCATACCCGTGCTTATAGTCACGCCGATACTTATTAAGCTTACCTCGCGCGGCCCTGCCGTATTCAAGCAGGAGCGTGTCGGACGGGGTGGAAAGATTTTCAAGATTTATAAGTTCAGAACTATGCGTATTCCCGAGGACAGCCTCGACGAAAACGGAGTAGAGCTCCCACCGAAGAAGCGTATTACGAAGCTCGGCGCATTTCTTCGTAAGACCAGCATCGACGAGCTTATGCAGCTTTTCAATATCATAGGCGGCTCGATGAGCTTCGTCGGACCGCGCCCCACGCTCCCTTATCAGGTTGAGAGGTACACCGACAGGCAGAGAAAGAGGCTCGATATGCGCCCCGGTATCACCGGCTGGGCGCAGGTCAACGGCAGAAACGACCTTACCTGGAGCGAGAAGATAGAGTACGATATAGAGTACGTTGAGAAATTCAGCCTGCTTTTCGATATAAAGATATTCTTTAAGACCGTCGGAGTCGTGCTCGGCGGAGGCGGTATAGCCTTTACCAAAAACGACCGAATAACCGCAAAGACTGCCGCACCCGAGGCAAGTGCCGAGGCAACAGAGCAAAGAGAGACCGTGGCGGCATCTATCCAAGAGGAAAAGGAAAAATGAAAAAAGCACTCGTTTTGTGCGGAGGACTTCCGCAGACGGCTCTCGTAGAGGAGCTGAAAAAGAGAGGAATATACACCATTCTTGCCGACAAGAACGACCACGTTATGGCAAGGGAGCACGCGGATAAATTTTACCCCGTGTCGGTGCTCGACAGAGACGCCGTGCGCGACCTCGCGGTGGCGGAGAAGGTGGATTTCGTGATAACCGTCTGCGCCGACCAGGTGCTCGAGGTTGTGGCGAGCGTCGCCGAGGAGCTCGGGCTTCTGTGGTATATAGACGCGCATACGGCAGAGCTCGTCTCGAAAAAGTCGTATATGAAGAAAATATTCAGAGAAAACGGCATTCCTACGACGAAATATACCGTGGTAGAGCGCTTCGAGCCCGAGGCGTTTGATGGCCTTTCCTATCCCCTTATCGTAAAGCCCACCGACGCATACAGCTCGCGCGGTGTTACGAGGGTGGACTCCGAGCGCGAGCTCGGCGCGGCACTCTCTCTCGCTCTCTCGATAAGCCGAGAGGGAAAGGCGATAGTCGAGGAGTTTGCCGAGGGCGAGGAGATAAGCGTTGACGTCTACGTCGAAGAAGGCGTAGCGCAGGTTCTCTGCCTCACGAGCCTCTATAAAATAAAGGACGAAGGCAAGTTCGTCATTAACAGAAGCCGCGTTCCTGCGCTCGTCCCCGAGAAAATCGAGAGGGAAATCGCCGACACCGCGCAGAAAATTGCCGACGCGTTTAATCTTAAAAACACGCCTATGCTTATCCAGCTTATAACCGACGGCGAGCGTATCTCGGTAGTCGAGTTCTGCGCGCGCACGGGTGGCGGCGTGAAGTTTGCTATGATAAAGAAAATTTCGGGCTTCGACGTAGTGAAGGCGGTCGTAGACCTCACGCTCGGTGAGCGTCCTCACGTCGGAGAGATAAAGCACCCGGGGCACGTCACCGTAAACGAATTTCTCTACTGCAAGAAGGGCACGCTCGCGCGTGTCGAAGGGCTCGAGGAGCTCCTTTCGGAGGGAATTATAAACGACTTTGCCGTCTTTAAGAGCGCCGGTGCGCGCTTTGACGAGATAAAAGGAAGCGGTGACAGAGTCGCCTATTTCAGTATCGAAGCAAAGGACGAGGCAGAGCTCAAAGAGCGCCACGCCATAGCGAACGCGCGCGTGCGCGCCGTGAGCGACGAGGGCGAAGACATTTTGCGCCACGACCTCGTGGAGCGTTTTACGCGGTGATTGACAACCAAACCTTACAAAAAAAACGATACTTGGAGAATGAAAATGAAGGTTCTGTTTCTTTCTATAAGCTCGCTTGGGCATTTGTCCGAGCACTCGATATCGCTCGACCTTCTCAGGGAGATACGGCGGCACGGGCACGAGCTCTACGTCGTTTCCTCGCTTGAGAGGCGTGCGAACCGCGACACCTATCTTTCAAAAGAGGACGGTGCATCGGTACTGCGCGTTAGGATAGGAAACAACAAGAAGACGGGGCGCATACGCAAGGGAATTACCACCCTCACAACCCCCTCTAAGTACATAAAGGCTATAAAAAAATATTTCCGCGGCGTGAAGTTCGACCTCGTTCTTTACCCGACCCCACCCGTCACTCTTTGCAAGGTTGTCGAGTTTATAAAGAAGCGCGACGGCGCAGAGAGCTTTCTCGTCCTGAAGGACATCTTCCCTCAGAACGCACTCGACATCGGAATGATGAAAAAAACGGGGCTCTCGGGCTTTATTTACCGCCGCTTCCGCAGAACCGAAAAGAAGCTCTACGCGCTTTCGGACAGGATTGGCTGTATGTCGAGTGCCAACGTAGAATATCTCCTTTCGCATAACCCCGAGATATCGGCAGAGAAGGTCGGAATTTCTCCGAACAGCGTCGAGCCGAGAGACCTGCGTATATCCCGAGAGGAAAGGCGAGAGATACGCGCGCGCTACGGAATACCCGAGGACGCGTGCGTGTACGTTTACGGCGGAAATCTCGGAAAACCGCAGGGCGTGCCGTATATCATCGAGTGCTTAAAGCTCCTTGTAGGTCGCACCGACGCCTATTTCCTTATAGTGGGTGACGGCACCGAGTACGCAAGGCTCGAGGCATTCTTCTCGGAGTACACCCCTGCGAATATGAAGCTTATGAAGCGTATTCCGAAGGAAGACTACGATAGCCTCGTCGCAGGCTGTGACGTGGGGCTCGTCTTCCTTGACAAGCGCTTTACCATACCGAATTTTCCCTCGCGCATTCTGCCTTATATGCAGTCGGGACTTCCCGTCCTTGCCGCAACCGATAAGAACACCGACCTCGGCAGGGTTATCACAGAGGGCGGCTTTGGCGCGTGGTGCGAGAGCTCTGACCCCGAGGATTTCGTTAAGGTTATAGACAGCGTGCGCCCCGAGGAATTTTCCAAGATGGGAGAGCGCGCATACGAGTATCTTCTTCTCCACTACACGGCAGAGAAGGCATACCACGGCATCTTCGATAAATACGAAAAACAAGGATAAATGTAAAGTATAGTATGAAAATTCTCGTAGTTGACGTAGCCGCAGACCGCGGCGGTGCTCTTTCGATACTCAAGGGCTTTATAGAGAAATTTGGCGCCGACAGGGATAACGAATACACCGTGGTCGTCGGCAGCCCCGAGTTTTCCGAGACGGAGAACGTGAAATTTATCCGCCTTCCGTGGGTAAAGCGCTCGAGGCTTCATAGGCTATTCTTCGATAGGCACTATATAAAAAAGCTCGTAAAGGAGCATTCGCCCGACAGAGTTTTCTCGCTTCAGAATAAGGGCTTTTCCACAGGGGGAGTGCCCGAGGACGTGTATTTTCATAACGCCCTCTTTATATGCGAGAGGCGCTTTAAGCTCTCCGAGTCGAGAAAGCTCTGGCTCTATCAGCACCCGATTGCAAGAATGACTAAAAGGAGCCTTCGCCACGCCGAGCGTATCTTCGTGCAGGCAGAGTGGATTAAGCGTGCGCT
>JAZOMD010000115.1:0-1608 GCA_045653745.1 Eubacteriales bacterium
GACTCGGTGCACCGTGGTGGGACCCTTATGCAAGAGGTATCATCATCGGAATAACACGCGCGACTACGAAAAATCACCTTATAAGAGCTACTCTTGAATCTATGGCGTATCAGACGTCGGACGTAATCGCACTTATGGAAAATTCCCTCGGAGAAAAAGTCAGAGCTCTGGCGGTTGACGGCGGTGCTTCGGACAACAATCTCCTTCTTTCCTTCCAGGCAGACCTTCTCGGAATACCCGTAGAGAGACCCGATTGTGTGGAAACCACGGCACTCGGAGCAGCTTATCTTGCAGGACTTGCCCTCGGAGTTTACTCCTCTCTTGACGAAATCAAGAAAAACAGAAGCATTAACAAGGTCTTTTATCCCGAGAAAAGCAACGAATGGCGAACCGAGCGTCTTTCAGAATGGAAAAAGGCGGTCGAGCGAACGCTCGCCTGGAAGGCATAGTAAAAAAGAGTGGTCTCTTTTATCGGAGTACCACTCTTTTCTATTTAAAATCAAGAATGCAGAATGTTTGAAAGCCTTGCGAAATCCTCGGTAGAAAGTCGCTCGCCTCTAACACGCTCGTCGTAGCCTAATGCTAAAATCGCCTCTGTAATTCTTTCTTTTGTGAAACCCGAAAGCTTAGCTGAAAGGGCGTTGACAAGAGTTTTTCTGCGCATTTCAAACGCCGCTTTTATGATATTTCTGAAAAGGCGCTCATCCTTTATATCATATATAGGCTTATCGTAAAGGTCTATGCGCACAACGGCACTGTCAACCTTGGGTGCCGGAAGAAAACAGCCTGCTGAAACCTTGAAAAGCTTCTTTACGCTACCGTAATAACCGAGCACGGCGGTTATCGCACCGTAATCAGCGCTTCCGGGCTTTGCCGCAAGGCGCGCGGCAACCTCGTTCTGAACCATTACGGTAATAGTGGAAAGCTTAACACCCGATTCGAGAAGATACATCAATATAGGTGTGGTTATATAATACGGAAGATTTGCGCATACCGAAACCGGCATTCCGTCCGAGTATTCACGAACCAGCTCGGCGAGGTCGGTTTTCATAATATCCTCGTTTATAACCGTTACGTTGTCAAATTCCGCAAGCGTCTTATCAAGAACGGGGATAAGCCCTTTATCTATCTCGACGGCAACCACCCTTTTATAGCGCATAGCAAGCTCCGAGGTAAGGCAACCAATTCCGGGGCCTATCTCTATAACCAAGCGCTCCGAGGTGTCGGCACAGCTATCCGCAATATCCTCGGGTATTATTCTGTTTATTAAGAAATTCTGCCCGAACTCCTTGCGGAAGGTTATTCCTGCATCCGCCATAACGCTCTTTATAACAGAAGGGTTGCAAAGATCCATTTCAATCTCCTTAGACATAAAACAAAAAAGAGAGAACGGAGTTCTCTCTTTTCGATGGAGCTGGTGACCGGACTCGAACCGGTGACCTGTTGATTACGAATCAACTGCTCTACCAACTGAGCCACACCAGCGAACAATCGCCTAATTATTCTATCATCTTTTTCGCATTTTGTCAATAGGAAATCAGAAAAAAAGGCTCTTTTTTAAACAAATTAAATTTCGTTTCAAAATCGACCTTTTTCTCTTGACATTCG
>JAZOMD010000116.1:0-6625 GCA_045653745.1 Eubacteriales bacterium
GGTAAAGAGCGAGGAGGATAAGACGGCGCTTTGGGAGAGGCTTCTTTCGGTAGACCCCGAATCCGCCGAGGCTATACACAAAAACAACGTCAAGCGCGTTATACGCGCACTTGAAATCTATGACAAAACGGGGAAGCCGAAATCCTGGCACGATGCGCGCACGCGCTCCGAAGGGGCGGCGCTTCCGATAATGATGCTGACTCTTGATTTTCACAACAGAGAGGCGCTTTACGAGAGAATAAATCTGCGCGTGGACGCTATGGTCAGCTCGGGGCTCGTCGATGAGGTAAGGGAGCTGTACCTTGCAGGAATGCTGCCGCCCGAGTCCACCGCATCTCAGGCGATAGGGTATAAGGAAATGCTCTCCTTTATAAAAGGGGAACGCAGCCTTCACGAGGCGTGCGAGGAGATAAAGCTCGCCTCTCGCCGATACGCAAAAAGGCAGCTCACCTGGTTCAGACACAAGGACTCGGTAAGGCTCTATGCCGACAACGAGGACGGCAGGAGAAGGTCACCCGAAGAGCTCGTAAGAGAGGCTCTTGAACACATAAACGAATTTATTGAAAGGTAAAAACATATGCTTGCAAGCGAACTTAAAAAAATGCTAGGAGAGGGAGCTCTCTCGAAATATTCGAGGCTCTATGCCGACCTTGATGCCGAGAGAGACAGAATGATAGCCGCTATTGATGCCTTCACGGCAAAATACGGTGAACAGAGAGAGGTATCTCTTTTCTCCGTGCCCGGCAGAAGTGAGATAATCGGCAACCATACCGACCACAATGCAGGTAAGGTTATGGCAGGTGCGATAAACCGCGATATAATTGCCGTTGCATCGAAAAATAACGATGGGAAAATACGCTTTTTCTCCGAGGGATATCCCGAGGATTACGTCAGCGTTGCCGATATTGGCTCTCCCTCTAATTTCAAGCCATTTACCTCGAAGGCGCTCGTGGCAGGACTTGCCGCAGGCTTTAAGAAAGAGGGATACGAGATAGGCGGCTTCGACGCATATTCTACCACCGAGGTGCTTAAGGGAAGCGGTCTTTCTTCCTCGGCGGCGTTTGAGGTAATGGTAGGTAATATTTTAAATCACCTCTACAACGGCGGCGCCGTTGACAATAAGGAGATAGCGAAGCTCTCGCAGTTCTCCGAGAACGAGTATTTCGGAAAGCCCTGCGGTCTTATGGACCAGATGGCGTGCGCTGTAGGCGGCTTCGTATATATAGATTTCGAGGACGCAAAAGCACCCGAGGTAGTTCCGATTGCTTTTTCGCTTGCCGATGCAGGATACGCGCTCTGCATAACCAACACCGGCGGCAGCCACGCAAATCTTAACGACGACTACGCTTCTGTGCCTCTGGAGATGAAGGCGGTTGCCGCACTTCTCGGTCGCAAGGTGCTGCGCGGTCTTACCGAGGCGGATATAGTTGCCGCAGCCGATAAAATCAGAGAGTCGGCAGGCGACAGAGCCTTCCTTCGCGCCATTCACTTCGTAAGAGAAAACGCAAGAGTGGAAAAGGCAAAGGACGCTCTCTGCGACAAGAATATAGACGAGTTCCTCGGCATAATTACTGCCTCGGGCAATTCGTCGTTCAAGTATCTTCAGAATGTATACACCAACCAGAAGCCCGACGAGCAGGGACTCTCGCTTGCGCTCTGCCTTGCAGACGGATACCTCGAGGGTAAGAATTCTGCCTGCCGAGTTCACGGCGGCGGCTTTGCCGGAACTATTCAGGCGTTTGTGAAGAAGGAGCATCTTGACGGATACGTCAAACTTATGGATTCGGTTTTCGGCAAGGGTGCGGCAATGCCGCTTGATATTCGTCCTCTCGGCGCGGTAAAACTTTTCTGAGAGTACGGTTTATAGGACACCACGCTTGGTATAATGAAGTCACAGAACAGAAAAGGAGAACTGATAAATGGCAGCAGCAAAGACTAAAAAGGCAGCACAGGATAAGGAGCAGTCGCCCGTAGCCGACAAGAAGGCGGCGCTTGAAACGGTAATGCAAAGAATAGAGAAGGAGTGCGGTAAGGGCTCGATTATGAGACTTGGAGAGAATTCCAGCCTCAACGTATCGGCGGTTTCGACCGGCTCGCTCTCGCTCGACTTCGCTCTCGGTGTAGGCGGTATCCCGCGCGGAAGAATAACCGAGATATACGGCCCCGAGTCCTCGGGTAAAACCACTATCGCTCTGCACGTTATCGCAGAGGTGCAAAAGCAGGGCGGAGAGGCCGCGTTCATTGACGCAGAGCACGCTCTCGACCCCGTCTATGCAAAGAAGCTCGGAGTGGATATAAACAATCTTCTCGTTTCGCAGCCCGACTGCGGCGAGCAGGCGCTCGAGATAGCAGAGACCCTTGTTAACTCGGGAGCTATTGATATTATAGTAATCGACTCGGTTGCAGCTCTTACTCCCCGTCAGGAGATAGAGGGAGATATGGGCGCGTCCTTCGTCGGCGTGCAGGCAAGACTTATGTCTCAGGCTATGAGAAAGCTCTCGGGCTCTATTGCAAAGTCCAACTGCATAGTTATCTTCACCAACCAGCTCCGTGATAAGATAGGCGTAATGTACGGCAACCCCGAGACCACCACGGGCGGTAAGGCGCTTAAGTTCTACGCGTCGGTTCGTATCGACGTGCGTAAGGTTGAGCAGCTTAAGAACGGTGCTGACGTATACGGCTCGCACACCAGATGGAAGGTCGTAAAGAACAAGGTTGCACCCCCCTTCAAGACTGCGGAGTTTGATATACTCTACGGCTCGGGAATTTCAAAGTCCTCGGAAATTATAGATATGGCGATAAAGCTCGAGATAATAGAAAAGAGCGGCGCTTGGTTCTATTATGACGGTGACAGACTCGGACAGGGTAAGGACAACGTCAGAAAGTTTATCGAGAGCGACAAGGAGCTTATGGATAAGCTTGAGACCCTCGTGCGCGAGAAGGTCAAGGCAGGCGATATTGCAGAGGACACTCTCGATGCTGACGAGGACGATTTTGAAATCAAGGATTTCGATGACGAGCTTTGATTAAAAGATGGCAGTAATTGAATTTGTAAAGAAAAAAGAAAATTCACCCCTCCTCCTTCTCGGTATTTCTGAGGAGGGGGAGTCTGCCCGTTATACGGTTGATGCAAGACTTTATAACGAAATTGGCAGACCGATTAAGGGAGACGTGCTTTCGGAATCGGATATGGCGGCACTTCTTTACTCGGACGAGTATTACAGAGCGAGGAAAAAGGCTCTCGCGCTCCTCTCGCTTTCCGATAATAACGAGCGTACTCTCAAAGACAAGCTTATGCGCGGCGGAATACGGCGCGAGATTGCCGCGGAGGTCGTCGCAGAGATGGTCGGGCGCGGCTTCGTTGACGAGGCGCGCCAGCTTGAAAGGCTGGTACTACGCGAGGCTAACGAGGCTCTTTACGGGTTCTATAAAATTACCGCTCGCCTTCTTCGTAAGGGGTACAAGCTCTCGGATATAAGGCGCACGGTAGATAACCTTCGCGAGTCGGGCGAGGTCGATTTTGATGAAAATCTCGCTCGCCTTAAAGAAAAAAAGCTCCCCGAGGACTACGAGCCCTCGGAGCTTGAAAAACTCTTATATAAGTACGGGTACAAAAAATGCTAAAAAAATTCGTAAGCTACTATAAGCCTCACCTTGGGCTTTTTATCTTTGATATGATTTCCGCGGTTATAGTTGCCGCGTGCAATCTCTTTTATCCCACCATTGCAAGAAATATAATTGATGAATTCACAAGTGGCGGCATAGTGATTGATACGATAGTTTTCAGCGCGGTTTTGCTACTTGTAGTTTACATTATCAAGGCTGTTTTCCAATACGTGATAGGATATTACGGTCATATAATAGGCGTGCGTATGCAGGCGGATATGAGGCGCGACCTCTTTAAAAAGTACGAGCAGCTCTCGTTTTCCTACTTTGATAACCACAAGACGGGCGACCTTCTCTCGAGGCTTACAAACGACCTTTTCGAGGTCTCCGACCTTGCGCACCCCGGCCCCGAGAACGTATTTTTAGCACTCCTTATGCTCGTCGGAGCATTCGTGATTTTGTCGGGAATAAACCTTACTCTGACGCTTATAATGTTCTCGGTGATTCCGTTTATAATCCTCTTTACCGTTCTTTCGCGCAGGAGTATGCGCCGCGCGATGAACGCCTCGCGCCGCCAGATGTCCGAGATAAATTCCACTCTTGAAAACTCGATAGCAGGAGTAAGAGAGACGAAGGCGTACACCGCAGAGGTCGGTGAAATGAAAAAGTTCGACACGGCAAACGGGCTTTTCGTAAAGCACAGGAGCAGGGCAATGCACTCTCTCGGTCTTTTCGATTCGGTGATGCAGCTTCTCTCCGACCTTCTTTATCTTGTGATAATCTTCGTCGGTGGAATTTTCCTCGTAAACAAGGAAATAGATGCAGGCGAGTTCACCGCTTTCGTTCTTTATATTTCGATGTTCTTAAATCCGATTCAGCGCTTCGTTGCACTCTTTGAGCAGCTTCAAGAAGGAATGAGCGGCTTCACGAGATTTATGGAAATCATAAACGAGCCCGCCGAGCCCGACTGCGGAAAAATCGAGCTTGCCGACGTGCGCGGTGAGCTTGTCTTCGAGGACGTTTCCTTCGGATACGGTGAGGAAGGCGAGAAGCTCGTTATAAGCGACCTGAACCTTAGAATAGAAGCAGGCAAAACGCTCGCCCTCGTAGGTCCCTCGGGCGGTGGAAAGAGTACGCTCTGCCACCTCATTCCGCGCTTTTACAGTCTGAATTCGGGGCGCATAACCCTCGACGGAGTTGATACCCGAGAGATAACCCTTTCGAGCCTTCGCTCTAATATCGGTATAGTTTCGCAGAGCGTATTTCTCTTTGACGGCACCGTTCGTGAGAATATTGCCTACGGCTCTCCCGATGCGACCGACGAGCAGATTGTCGAGGCGGCAAAGCGCGCTAATATCCACGATTTTATTTCCTCTCTTGAAGAAGGATACCGAACGCAGGTAGGCGAGCGCGGAGTTAAGCTTTCGGGCGGTCAGAGACAGAGGATTGCGATAGCCAGAGTCTTCCTCAAAAACCCGAAGCTCCTTATACTCGATGAGGCTACGAGTGCGCTCGATAACGCAACCGAAATGCAGATTCAGGAGTCGCTTGAGGAGCTCTCGAGAGGAAGAACGGTAATAGTCGTTGCCCATAGGCTCTCCACCGTAAAGGGTGCAGACGTGATAGTCGTAGTAGACTCCAGCGGTGTTGTCGAAAGGGGTACGCACGATGAACTCGTGGCACTCGACGGAGAATACAACAAGCTCTATAAATATCAGTTCAGAAATGTCTAAATGAAAATAAAGGTTTACATTATTTTGTAAAAATGAACGAAATAAACAATTTCAGAATGGGAATACGCGACGGAATCGCGATAGGTGTCGGCTATTTCACGGTATCCTTTGCCTTTGGAATAAGCGCGGTTTCTATGGGTATATCCTGGCTTGAGGCGCTGCTCATATCAGCCTTCAATCTCACCTCTGCAGGTCAGCTTGCCGCGGTGCCTATTATAGTGAGCGCAGGCGGATTTTTTGAGCTTGCCTTAACGCAGCTCGTAGTAAATTTAAGGTATTCTCTGATGTCTATATCGCTCTCGCAGAAGCTTTCGCCAAGCGTCAGGCTTCGCGACAGATTTCTTATTGCATTCGGAAATACCGACGAGATTTTCGCCGTCTCCTACTCAAAGGAGAAGCCTGTCGGCAGACGGTATTTTTTCGCCCTTATGATTCCGCCGTTTCTCGGCTGGACGCTCGGAACTCTTTCGGGCGCTCTTGCGGGCGGCGTTCTTCCTGCGATAATAAATTCCGCGCTCGGAATTGCCATCTACGCTATGCTCATAGCCGTGGTCGTGCCTGCCGCGCGCGCCGACTCGCACGTTGCTCTTGCCGTGGGTATAACGGCGCTTCTTTCATCGGGATTTTATTTCCTTCCGTACCTTCGGGAAATCTCCTCGGGCTTTGCAATTATAATAGTGTCGGTTGCGGTGAGCCTCGTGTTTGCGCTCGTTTGCCCTGTTTCTGACGGAGAGGAGGGCAGGGAAAATGCCTGAATTCGTGCCGAATTTCTTTATTTACCTTGCGGTGATGGCGCTCGTTACTTATCTTGTAAGAATGCTGCCGCTCGTTCTCGTAAGGCGGAAAATCGAGAGTAGATTTATCCGTTCCTTCCTCTACTACGTTCCCTATACCGTCCTTACCGCTATGATTTTGCCTGCTATATTCTTCTCGACAGGCGGCGTTATCACGGCGGCGGCAGGTGCTCTGACGGCGGTTATTCTCGCCTATATGAGAAAGAGCCTCGTCACCGTTGCGGCGTGTGCCGCGGGTGCGGTTCTTATAGCAGAGGCTGTGATGATGCTTATCCTTTGATGTAAAGAGGCTGTCGCATTTGTGCTTAAAGATAAAGAGGTACTGTGTTTTTCACAATACCTCTTGTTCTTTTATTGGGTTCTAAAAAATTACTTTGTGCTTAAAACCTTTTCAACAATACGCTGACAGTTATTTTTATCGTTGTATGCGAAGAAATTGTCTATTCTTTCGCGGTACTTATCCTTGAGAGCGCAATCCGACCTTACGTAGTC
>JAZOMD010000117.1:0-8646 GCA_045653745.1 Eubacteriales bacterium
CACCCGTGACCGCCTCGAAGCACTCCGCGAGGCAGACGCAATTCTTCGCGAGGAGTTTGACAAGGCAGGCCTTGCAGGCAAGGTATGGCAGTATTTCATAGCAGTTCCCGACGTTAAGAGCGTAGGCGTTAAGGACGAGAGTCGCTACGAGGGCTGGCCCGCAATTATCCGCGCCGTAAATACCACCGACGCAATGAGCGCAACCATCGAGGAAATCCCCTACGCAGTTCTCCACAAGATAACCGCACGTATCACCTCCGAGGTGAACGGCATCAACCGCGTTCTCTACGACCTCACTCCCAAGCCCGTGGGAACGATTGAGTGGGAATAATTGCCTTACAGCGACAAAATCTACACAGATTTCAAACATTTCGCGCCAAGTAATCCCTTGGCGCGATTTCATTAAAACACTATTCGGGAGAATTTAAATGCTAAGCAATATAATCAATTTCACCAACGACGCGCTATACAGCTATATCCTTATTATACTTTTGGTGCTTGGCGGTATCTACTTTACCGTGCGCACGCGCTTTGCGCAATTCAGGCTCCTCGGCCAGCAGTTTAAGGCAGTGACCGAAAAGAGCGGAGAGAACGGAGTTTCCTCATTTCAGGCACTGATGGTTTCCACCGCGTCGCGCGTTGGCACGGGTAATATCATCGGCGTTGCGACGGCTCTTTGCATAGGCGGCTTCGGCAGCGTTTTCTGGATGTGGATAATCGCTATCATCGGTGCTGCATCGGCATTCGTCGAGAGCACTCTGGCGCAAATCTACAAAAAGCGCGGCAAGGACGGCTGCTACGGCGGCCCCGCCTACTACATAGAGGCGGCTACGAAGAAAAGATGGCTCGCGGTAGCCTTCTCGGTCTTCCTTATCCTGACCTACGGCTTCGGCTTCAATATGCTCGCCTCCTATAATTTGCAGTCGACCTTCTCCTCCTACTCCTTCTACAACGAGACCTACACGCCTTGGATTATCGGCTTCGTTATCGCGGCTCTCGTTTGCTATTGCCTCATCGGCGGCGGAAAGAGAATTATCTCGGTTACAAGCTTCCTTGTGCCTATTATGGGTGCTGTCTATATTGTCGTTGCGATAGTTATTTCCTTTATGAATATAAGAGTTCTTCCCGAGGTGTTCAGAGAAATTTTCGTCGGTGCTTTCGACTTTAAGGCGATATTCGGCGGATTTAGCGGCTCGTGCGTTATGTACGGAATAAAGCGCGGCCTTTTCTCGAACGAAGCAGGCGTCGGCTCTGCCCCGAACGCTTCGGCCACCGCCGAGGTTTCCCACCCTGCAAAGCAGGGTCTCGTTCAGGTTCTCTCGGTGTTTATCGACACTATTCTCGTTTGCTCCGCAACCGCGTTTATGTGTATGAGCTCGGGAGTTACTCCCCCCACCACAAGCGACGCTGCGGCAAGCTACGTACAGAACAGCCTCGCCGCCTCTCTTGGCGCAGTAGGCCCGATATTCATAACGGTGGCGATGATTCTTTTCGCCTTCACCACCCTGCTCGGCAACCTCTACTACGTGGACAGAACCTTCGATTACCTTCTCGGTAAGGAGCCCTCGCGCACCTTCAAGAACGTCTCCTACGTTATCGCCTCGCTCGTTATACTTCTCGGCGCAGGCCTGAGCGCCGACCTGCTCTGGGGCATCGCAGACATTACGATGGGACTGATGACGCTTATCAATATGCCGATAATAATCTACCTCGGCAAATACGCGATACGCACCCTCCGCGACTATGAAAGAAAGCTCAAAAAAGGAGAGGAGATGTCCTTTAACAAAAACGATATCGGTCTTCCCCACGAAACCGATTATTGGAACGATTGACCAATTTTTTCTAACTTTAATTTACAAAACGCGCCCTCAGCTTGCTCGGGGGCGCGTTTCTTTTTATCTGCTATTTTACATTTTCGCTTTTCGGATTTGACGGCGCCAAAGGTTTTGTACATCTCGAATGTATAAAACTCACTCTGTGAAATCCACCTTATAAATATTATACCGCCTATTGCTTGTCAACACCTCGGGTGGAAAAACAATTTTAGAAAAAATTTCACCAAAACCCCTTGACAAACGCAATACTTCGTGATATGATGTATTATGCAAGGAGAGGTATGCGAGGTGTAAAGCATTTTGTTCCTCGCCGCAAAAAAGAAAGGAGTTTTTAATGGATATACAGCTCAAAAGAGGTCTTCTCGACGTCTGCGTTCTTGCCGCTATACAGAACGAGGAGTCCTACGGCTATAAAATCATCAAGGACGTTGCCCCCTACGTCAAGCTATCCGAGTCAACTCTCTACACTATATTAAAGAGACTCGAGCTTGCAAGTATGCTTACCGTACGCACCGCCGAGCACGGCGGCAGACTGCGTAAGTATTACCGCATAACGAACGCAGGGCGCGGAAGGATAGAGGACTTCAAGGAAGAATGGCGTGAGGTTATGGCTATCTACAAATTCGTAATTAAGGAGGATTCTGAAAATGGATAAGCAAAAATTCATTTCCACCTTAAAAAGAAGGCTCGCAAGGCTGCCCCGAGCAGAGGCTTCTGAGCGTGCGAACTTTTACTCGGAGATGATTGACGACAGAATCGAGGAAGGACTTTCCGAGCGCGAGGCTGTTGCCGAGATAGGCTCGATAGACAAAATAGTAGCACAAATAAGAGCGGAGCGTGTACCGCGTGGAGCGGCAGGCGGCTTCCGTACTGCAAGAAAGATGCGCGGTTGGGAGATTGCCGTTATGATAATCGGCTCGCCCGTCTGGATTCCGTTACTGCTTGCGGCGGCTGCCGTAATTTTAGCGCTGTACGCGGCTATGTGGGTACCCGTGGTTGCCCTTTGGGCTGTGGAGCTGCCGTTCTTCATTATGGCGTTTATATCAAAATACCTGCTTATCGGCTGTGTGCAGGCAACCCGTCTCGCCCTTACCTTAACCAAAAAGGGCGCGGCACTTTTAGGAAGGAGAAGCAATGGGTAAATTCATGAAGGTCTTATGTACCGTTTCGGCAATCATAGTAGCGCTTTTTCTCGCTATGCTGATAATATCGCTGGCGTCAAGCGACTGGAAATTCTCAAATCTCGGCTCGGGAAAATACGAGCAGGCAGGTCACGGTATAAACGAGAGTTTTGACAGTATATCAATAGACTCAAAAACCGCGAAGATAAAAATTCTTCCCTCGGGCGACCACGAATGCCACGTGCAGTGCTTCGAGTGGGAGAAAATCAAAAGCTCGGTATATGTCGAGGACGGCACTCTGAAAATAAAGAGAACCGACACTCGCAAGTGGTACGACTATCTCGCCTTTGATTTCGGTCAGGCAACGATAACCGTTTATCTTCCGGCAAAGGATTTTTCCTCTCTTTCGGTTCGTAACAGCACAGGTGACGTCTCCGTAGAAAATATAAGCGCAGACGAAGTAAGCGTCACCCTTTCAACGGGAGATATTTTTCTCTCGGGAGTGTGCGCAGGCGAAGCAAAAATCAAGGCGAGCACCGGCGATATTAAGCTTGCCGACTCGGGCGTAACGAACGCAACCCTCACGACGAGCACGGGAGACATTTCCCTCTCGGGAGTAATCGCCTCGGGAAAAATCACTCTCTCTGCAAGCACGGGCGATTCGACCGTCAAAAACGTTGAGGCAAAAAACCTCACGGCAAACGCGAGCACGGGCAGTGCAAGATTTACCGGCGTTTCGGTCACCGAGACCCTCTCCAGCGAGCGCAGCACCGGAAGAACCTACCTCACACGCACCGTTGCGAAAAAATTCACCGTCACCGCAGACACCGGCGACGTGATTCTCTCGGGTGCCGACGCACAGGAGATTTTCATCACCACCGACACAGGCGACGTCAAGGGCACTCTCCTTTCCGATAAGGTCTATATCGTAAGAACCGACACGGGCAATATCGACGTGCCGAAGACGGTAACGGGCGGCAGATGCGAGATAACCACCGACACGGGAGATGTAAAAATAACCGTTTCGGCAGAATAAATCGCGGTTGCTCTCGCTCGTAGGAGGTTATGGCGGCGGTTATAGTCGTGTGCGGAATACTCGCGGCGACCGACGTAAAAGCTCTTTTCGCTCGGGAAACAGCCCACAAATGAGAAAACGCCTCCCCTTCATTCGAGGGAGGCGTTTTCTTTAATATTAAAGGAATTCTGCAAGATAAATCATAAGCGGCATTGTGCCTATCGAGAGGATTGTGGAAACGACGACGAGCCTTGAAACGTACGCCGCATCACAGTCGAACTTCTCTGCAAACATCGTAGCCGAGGTTGCCGCAGGAGCTGCAGCCATAAGCGCGAGCACCTTATACGCTCTCGAGTCTATCGCAGCGCCGCTGAGGCTCACGAGGAACATCACACCGATAACCGAGAGAGGAAGAATGAAGTGGCGCAGAGCGAGGAAGACGTACATATGCTTGTCGCGGAAAATTCCCTTGAGGCTGACGTCGGGAAGACGAAGTCCTATAACCATCATCGAAAGAGGTGCGACAAGGTCTGCGAGCATATCGAGCGAATCGGTAACGAGCGAGGGGATATAGCCGTTTATCGGAAGGATAAAGAAGACAAGGCCGAGCGCCGCCGCAATGGTTACGGGGTGTAAGAGCGCCTTGACAATTGGCGAGCCGCCGTGGAACTCAAAATCGTCCGATACGCCGTTCTCATTCTTATCGCGCTTCGAGGTGCAGACGCGCACTCCAAACGACCAAAGGAAGAGATTAAAGGTGATATTGTAAACAGAAGCGTACATCATAGCCTCTCCGCCGAGCACCGAGAGCACAAGCGGCATCGCCATAAAAGCCGCGTTTGAGAACACCGTTGCGAAGGTGAGCATTCTCCTCGGCATATCGGGAGCGCGCTTGAAGGCGGCGGTTGCCACCGCTACGAACAAGAGGTGGGTGACCACAGAGAGAGCCAGAACGAACAGCGAGTTCAAGAGAATCCTCGAGTCGAAATCACGAAGGTAGGCAGTGAACACGAGGGCAGGCTGCGCGATGTAGAGAACGAGGTTTGAGAGCCCCTTTCCGAAGGTGTCCGAGCAGAGCTTGCACTTTTTCATAACGACACCGGGAATCATCATTACGAAAAGAATGGCAACTCTGTAAATTGTAGTAGTAACCATATTTTTCTCCGTCTTTTTAATTCTTGCAGGTGGAAGTATAGCACAAAAATTCCTCTTTGTCAAGCCCGGGCGTCATTTATGTAAAAAAAGTTGATAATTTTTATAAAAAGTGTGTTAGTAATTATTGACAATTAACAAATCGTGTGTTATAATTATGTTAAAACATTTTAAAGGAG
Organism: Eubacteriales bacterium; assembly: GCA_045653745.1. GTDB lineage: Bacteria > Bacillota > Clostridia > Oscillospirales > CAG-272 > UBA1740. Next base: position 5,303 of record JAZOMD010000117.1, read on the forward strand.
AGAGATATGAAAGATTACGATTACAATGCAAAGCCCATAAGAGCCTGGGGATACGTTGGCTTTTCCTTCCTCTACTTAATCCCCGTAGTAGGTCAGCTCATCTGGCTCTACAACGTTCTTTTCGCAGGCAACCGCAACGTTAAGAACCACGCTCGTTCCTACTTCTGCATGTTCCTCGTTCTGCTTCTCGTTGTTATAGTAGCAGCAGCTGCTTTTGCAGGTCTCAGCCTTGCAGGTCTTATCGATGCAGCTAAGTTCGAAGAACTCATCGGTATAAAGCTTCCGTTCTAAGGCTACATAAGGGAAAAGAGAGAGAAAAAAGCCCGATATCGGGCTTTTTTCTTTTTTATAAATAAATATTGACTTTACGCTATCGGTTGTGGTATAATGAATTGTTAAAACAACCTTTCGTTTTGGAGAATTTATTATGAAATGGACATCGCTTAACGACCTTCGTGAAAAGTTCCTCTCGTTTTTCGAGAGCAAGGGACACGTTCGCCTTCCGAGCTTCTCGCTCGTACCGAACAACGATAAATCGCTTCTTCTCATAAACTCGGGTATGGCGCCGATGAAGAAGTTCTTTACGGGAGAGGAAACTCCGCCAAAGAACAGAGTCTGCACCTGCCAGAAGTGTATCAGAACGCCCGACCTCGAGCGCGTCGGACACACTGCGCGCCACGGCACCTATTTCGAGATGCTTGGCAACTTCTCCTTCGGAGATTACTTTAAAAATGAGGCTATTCCGTGGGCGTGGGAGTTCCTCACCGAGGCTCTTGAGATTCCCTCCGACCTTCTCTGGCCCTCCGTCTACGAGCACGACGACGAGGCGTACGCTATCTGGCGCGACAAGATAGGCGTGCCCGAGGCACATATCGTCAAGCTCGGCAAGGCAGACAACTTCTGGGAGCACGGCTCGGGTCCCTGCGGCCCCTGCTCGGAGATATACTTCGACAGAGGACTTAAGTACGGCTGCGGCTCGCCCGACTGTAAGCCCGGCTGCGACTGCGACAGATTTATGGAAATCTGGAACAACGTTTTCTCGCAGTTCAATAACGACGGTGCTGGTAACTACACCGAGCTTAAGCAGAAAAACATAGACACGGGTAAGGGTCTTGAGCGTGTTGCCTGCGTTATGCAGGGCGTTGATAACCTCTTTGAGGTTGACACCGTGCGCCGCCTTCTCGACACCGTTTGCTCGATTGCAGGCAAGGAGTACGGAAAGGATTCCGACGACGACGTTTCCATAAGAGTTATCACCGACCATACGAGAAGCGCGACCTTTATGATTTCCGACGGAGTTATTCCCTCAAACGAGGGCAGAGGCTACGTTCTCAGGAGAATTATCCGCCGCGCCTGCCGCCACGGAAAGCTCCTCGGCATTAACGGAATGTTCCTTAAGGGTCTCTCTGAGATAGTTATTTCGCAGAACGAGGGCGCATACCCCGAGCTGCGCGAGAAACGCGACTATATTCTCAAGGTTATCGTGCTCGAGGAAGAGCGCTTTAACGCTACGATAGACCAGGGTCTCGGTATTCTCTCGGGACTTATAAGCGATGCACGCGAGAAGGGTGAGACTATCCTTTCGGGTGCTGATACCTTCAAGCTCTACGACACCTTCGGCTTCCCCGTAGACCTCACTCGCGAGATTGCAGAGGAGTCGGGTCTCGGAATCGACGAGGCGGCTTTCACCGCTCTTATGAACGAGCAGAAGGCAAGAGCGAGGGCGGCAAGAGGCAATATCTCGGGCTGGTCGGACTCCTCGAAGGAGGCTCTCGGCAATATAGCGGCAACCGAATTCGTCGGCTACACCGCACCTGCCGATGCGAAGGCTGACGCGCGCCTTGTTGCAATCATAACCGACGAGGGCTCGGTGGACGAGCTTTCCGAGGGCGAGTGCTCGCTCGTGTTCGACAGAACTCCCTTCTACGGCGAGGGCGGCGGTCAGGTAGGCGACACCGGAATTATCGAGGGTAAGGACGGCTTCCTTGCTACCGTAAACGATACCAAGAAAACGAACGGCGTATATATTCACGAGGCAAAGATAGAGACCGGCTCGGTCAAGGTGGGTGACACTCTCACTCTTACCGTTTCTGCCGACAGACGCGCGGCTATTATGCGTAACCACTCCGCGGTGCACCTTCTCCAGGCGGCTCTGCGCGAGGTTCTCGGAACGCACGTTGAGCAGGCAGGCTCTTACGTAGACGAGCACAGAGCACGCTTCGACTTTACTCACCTTGCGGCGATGACTCCCGATGAGATAGCAAAGGTAGAGGCAATAGTTAATAAGAATATCCTTCTTGCAGAGTCTGCAGAGACGGTTGTTACCACTCCCGACGAGGCAAAGAAGATGGGTGCTATGGCACTCTTTGGCGAGAAGTACGGCTCTACTGTAAGAGTCGTTAAGATAGGCTCTCACTCCACCGAGCTTTGCGGCGGAACTCACGTTTCCAATACGGGCAACATCGGTCTTTTCAAGATAATTTCCGAGAGCTCGGTTGCAGCCGGAGTAAGAAGAATTGAAGGAACCACCGGACTTGGCGTTCTTTCGCTCCTTGCAGAGCGCGACTCGCTTATCAAGGACACCGCAAAGGAGCTTAAATCTCCAAACCCTGCTATGATAGCAAAGAAGGCAGAGAGCCTTCAGGTAGAGCTGCGCGATGCAAAGCGCGAGGCAGAGAGCCTTCAGGCTCGCCTTGCCGACATCAGAGCGAAGTCGCTCCTCGACGGTATAAAGACGGTAGGCAAGCACAAGCTCCTCACCGCGAGCGTAGAGATGCGCCCCGATGCAGCGCGCGCACTTCTCGATGCGGTTAAGGAGAAGCACCCCGACGCTATTGCGGTTCTTGCCGCAGTATCCGACGGCAGACTCAACTTCGTTGCGGCGGCAGGCCCCGAGGCTGTAAAGGCAGGCGCACACGCAGGAAAAATCCTTTCCGAAATCTCGGTAATCTGCGGCGGTAAGGGCGGCGGAAGACCCGACAGCGCGATGAGTGGCGGAAAGGACATCGATAAGATTCCCGACGCGCTTAAGAGAGCCGAGGAAATCGTCGAAAGCCTCTAAAATATAAACTTTAGTTAGCAAAGCGCGGCACTTTTGCCCAAAACGGCAGTGTCGCGCTTAATTTTTGAAAAAAGAAAACGCCTTCAAACGAAGGCGTTTTTTGCGCTTTAAGTATTACTTTTTCATTTCGCGAAGCAGGTCACGCATTTCGGTAAGAAGCGCTTCCTCGCGTGCAAGGCGTGCCTTCTCGGCTGCCTTTTCTTCCTCTGCGAGTCTTGCAGCCTCTGCTGCTGCCGCCTCTGCCGCCTCTGCCTCTGCTGCCGCCTTAGCCTCAGCCTCTGCC
>JAZOMD010000118.1:0-7968 GCA_045653745.1 Eubacteriales bacterium
CGTGGCAATAGAAAAAGCCCCCTCCTTTGGGCGGAGGGAGCGAAAAAAACGACGGTATAGAAAAAGGGACAGCCTGCAGGTGGCCGTCCCTTAATTTTCGTGGAGATGAAATTACTTAACTTCAACCTCTGCGCCTGCTGCGTTAAGCTGCTCAGCGATCTTCTCTGCCTCGTCCTTAGCAACTGCTTCCTTGATTGCCTTAGGAGCGGACTCAACGAGATCCTTAGCGTCCTTAAGACCAAGACCAGTGATTTCACGAGCAACCTTGATAACTGCAAGCTTGTTAGCGCCTGCTGCCTTAAGGATAACGTCAAACTCGGTCTTCTCCTCAACGGGAGCTGCCGCTGCTGCTGCAGGAGCTGCTGCTGCTACGGGAGCTGCGGATACGCCGAATTCCTCCTCAAGTGCCTTTACGAGATCTGCGAGTTCAAGAATGGTAAGACCCTTTACAAGCTCAAGGATCTGAGTAGACTTTTCGTTCATTTTTAAATCCTCCAAATAATTTTCAAATTTTAAATCAAAAGTAATTTTGCAGAATTAAGCCTCTGCGGGAGCTTCTGCGGGAGCTTCCTCGCCGCCTTCGTTTTCCTTGTCGATCTTTGCCTGAAGAACGTAAGCAAAGCCGTAAAGAGACGACATAAGGCTGCCCATCATCTTCGCAATGAGAACCTCCTTCGAGGGAGTCTCTGCAAGAGATACTACGCCTGCCTGGTCAAGAACACCACCATCTACGAAGCCTGCCTTAATCTCGAAGCAGTTGATCTTATCAGCGAACTGCTTCATAATCTTAGCGGGAGCGATGGGATCGTCCTGGCTGGTTGCGATAGCGGTCATACCGGAAAGGTACTGCTTCATATCACCGTAGCCTGCGATGTCACAAGCTCTGCCGGTAAGAGTATTCTTCATAACGGTATATTCAACACCCGCCTTACGAAGAGCCGAACGGAGCTCGGTGTCCTCGGAAACCTTAATGCCTTCGTACTTAACGAGAACGCCTGCCTTCGCCGACTGAATCTTCGCAGCGAGCGCCTCAACTACTTGCTTCTTTTCTTCAAGAATCTTGTTGCTTGGCATTTTTCCACCTCCATAAAAATTGAATAAAAAACATCCTTTTCCGCTAAAAGGCCATACGCCTCCCGAGAAAAGGACAACAAAAATACATAAAATATTAAAGTTATTCTCACCTCGGCAGGAAAGCGAACGCTTTTACCGGAACCTGCTGTCTTAGGATACCTATGGTATTATACACGATACGGCGACGTTTGTCAATAGTTTTTTTGAAAAAAGTTTTATTTTTTTCCTGTTCGCTCATCTATCCTCTTTGGCGCTTGACTTCCTTATAGATATATGGTATAGTATAAGCGGAAGGAGAGTACCTATGAAAATCGGACTTGGAAACTACTATATAGATAAATACGGACTCGAGGATGGGGCAAAGAAAATGGCAGCCCACGGATACGAGTGCATTGACTTCAATTTTGAAAACACGGATACTGTGTATTACTCCAGCAGAGAAGAAGATTTTCTCGAACAGATGTACACGATTAAGAAAGCGCTCAAAAAGCGCGGTGTCTCGGTACATCAGATACACGGTCCCCACCGCACGCCGGCAAAGGACTCTGCCGAGGACGACAGAGCGGAGTGGTTTGGAAAAATGACCAAGGCAATGGTTATGGCAAAGCACCTCGGAGCGAGGTATATGGCTGTGCGCCCACTGATGCCGTTTGGCGAAAACGCTCCGGACAACCCTTGCGAGGTCTATGAAATTAACAGAAAATACTACGAGGCGCTGGCACGGGTCGGGTCGGGGCTTGGAGTCGTAGTTTGTCTTGAAAATACGCCCTTTCCACTTTTCCCTCTTTCAAGGAGCGCGGATATTCTGAAGCTTGTAAAGGAAGTTAATTCACCTTACCTCAAAGTATGCTTTGATACAGGACACGCAAATATTACGGGTGAGCCTCTCGGAGATGCAGTCAGGACACTCGGAGAGTATTTGAAAATAATCCACGTCCACGATAACGACGGCGAGACAAATTCACATCTTCCGCCCTACGAGGGCTGTATCGACTGGGCGGATTTTGCCGAGGGACTTTACGATATAGCCTTCGACGGAGTTTTCACCATCAATTCCTCTCCCGAGGATTATCCCGGCGAATTTAAAGAGAACTGCGAGGACGAGTTGGCGAGAGTTGCAAAGCTTATCGCAGGATAAAATTAAGCCTTATATGCAAACAACAATTTGCATATAAGGCTTTTTAAGTGCTTTTTGCGGTGGGTTAAGCCTTGAGGCTTTCCTGCCACTCGCGCTCTTTTTTCTCGATTATAGAGATGTACGCATCAAAGTCTTCCTCGGTAAACATAGGAACCATAAGCTCCTTCATACCAAGACCGTAATAGATGCTCGACACGAGCGATACGCTGCCGCACGCGGAGACGTTGATATTGCATTCCTCCGCACCCGGCTGTGCCACGGGAGAGCCATACGCACTGTACTGAGCCTTCACACCGCCGCCGAAGCCTATTCCCTCGCCCTCTATCTTAAGAGGCTTGATTTTCTCATAACTCTTCCTGATTGCCGCAGGCGCAAACTCCCAAAGCCTTCTGAGTGTCTTCGCGATTTCCTCATCACTTGCACCCCATATCTTCTGCTTGTTTTCAAGAAGCGAGCCGAGAACGCACCAAGGGTTATAAACCTCTATTCCGTTCGTTGCTACGAGGTCTTGCATAATAACCTGCATAGTGGAATCGATTGCTGCGTCAACGTAGGGAATCTTATGTCCTGCCCAGTTATATATCTTCGTCGCCTTATGTAAGCCGTTAGTTCCCGCGATATTAATCTCGGGGTTCCACATTCCGTTGTCGGGGCGTTGCTTTGCATCCATTATCTCAAAAATCATTCCGAAGAGGTCGACTCCGAGCATTTCCGAATAGGTCTTAACCTCGCCAAACGAGGAGGAAATAAGGCTTGCCGCGGCGTACGCGTCGGTATCAAAGTTAAGCGAATCCAGATAAGCCTTGAAGTTTTCAACGCTTCTGAAGCGCTCGGGTGCTTTGCTTATATCGTAGGTCTCGTCCTTTTTAAGATAGGTAGGAAGGGGGTATCTGGGCTCGATACCGCCAAGGCGGAGAAGGCGTATGCAGGTGCCGTAATCACGGGATTTGCGCAGGGGTTTTATATCCTTGCCCCACTGTGGGTGGTAGAAATAACCGTCCTCGTCCTGAAGGCTATAAGCAAACCCCGCAATCTTCTTCTTAAGCCACTCCGGGAATGCCTCCTCTGCGGAACGGCCGTCGGTCATACCCGTCTCGGTCACAAATCCGATAGTCGCAATGGTACTCTCACAGTCGGGGAGAAAGGGGTCGTTATCCCTTGCGCTGTTAGAGAAATAAAATCCTCCGACAGAGGGCTCGTAAAGCTCTGCCTGCCACGTAACCATTTTTCTGTCAAAAAGTGTGTAAAGATGCTTAAGCTCCGCAACAACGCTAGCACCGGGCTCGCCGCCGATTTTCTCTTCGACAGCCATCCATCTTTCGTTTAAGTTTCCCATATTCTTTTCTCCTTTTGGGTTCGGTCGGACGGCATACGCTGATATCCGCACGACGGTGTTTTTCGGCTTAATAGCCGCTTTTATTTTTCAAAATTTTGTATATCGAACGATAGGACTCAAGGCGCGAGGGGGATATTTCCCCGAGCGAGACAGCCTTCGCCACGGCACATTCGTCCTCACCCTCACCGACGTGAGCACAGTCGGCGTACCGACACTTGCCGGTGTAAGGCGACAGGTCTCTGAACGCAGGCAGAAGCGAGTCTATATCAAAGAAATCAAACCTCGCAAAGTCGATAAGCGAAAATCCCGGAGTATCCGCAAGGAATCCGGTATTCGCGCACTCCGGCTCTATCTCAAAAATTTCGACGTGGCGCGTCGTGTGTCTTCCGCGCTCGATTTTCTTCGATATTTCCGAGGTCACAAGAGAGAGCCCCGGGAAAAGAGCATTCATAAGCGTCGATTTTCCAACGCCCGAAGCACCTGCAAAGGCAGCCGTCGCACCGTCTTTTACATTATTCTTTATATACGCGGCAAGAGAGGAAATCCCTTCTCCGTCCTCCGACGAGGTGACGAAAGTATCAAAGCCTGCCCTACGGTAGATGTCGGCATACTCGAGAGAGGTGTCCGAGCCGAGGTCGGATTTGGTTATTACGAGCACGGGAACTATGCCGTTATGCTCTGCTATGGCAATAAGCTTATCGACCGTCTCGAGAACGGGGACGGGCTTTTTCGCTGCAAGAACTATAAATATGTAGTCAAGATTTGCAAGAGGGGGGCGTATAAGAGAGTTCTTTCTCCCCTGCACCTCGGAGATAACCGTTCCGTCAGGGGTGGAATCGTCCACCCAAACGACAACCTCGTCGCCGACGAGAACCTTCGCCTCGTCACGCTTGAGCACCCCCTTTGCACGGCAGAGAATTCTCTCAGTTTTGCCGTCGAAGGCTACTCTCGTTTCGTAAAGGCCGCCAAGCCCCTTCACAACCTTTCCTTGCTTTTCAGTTACCAAGGATTTTCTCCTTTTCTTTCAAAAAAGTTGGATTTTGTAATCAATTATTTGCAATTTCTGCCATTTTAGAGCGTCTGAGCTGTCCGCACGCCGCTTCTATATCCGAACCGAGCTTTCGTCTTACGGTAGCCGTTATTCCCATATTTTCGAGAATTTTAGCAAACTTCTCGACCGACTCGCGGCTACCGCGCTTGAAGCCCGTCTCGCGCACCTCGTTGACTCTTATGAGGTTTACGTGAATGGGGGCGCCCGATTTTCTGAAGGCAGCGATAAGCAGCTCTCCGAGAGCGCGCGCATCGGACTCCGAATCATTCTTTCCCGAAATCAGTGTGTACTCAAAGGATATGCGCCTGCCCGTTTTTTTGTAGTAGCTTACGCAGGCAGAGAGGAGCGAGTCTATATTCCATTTACGGTTTACGGGCATAATCTCGGTACGCTTTTCGTCCGACGAGGCGTGGAGCGAGATGGAGAGCGTGATAGGCAGGTCAACCTCTGCAAGCCTATCTATCCCCGGAACAACTCCGCAGGTGGAAAGCGAAATATGGCGGTAGCCGATATTAAGGCCGGACTCGTGGTTTACAAGGCGCAAAAATTTAATTACGTTATCGAAGTTGTCAAGCGGCTCGCCTATTCCCATCATAACGATATTGGATATGCGCTCGCCGAGGTCCTTTTGCGCCACGCTCACCTGCCCGAGAAGCTCGGACGGAAGAAGGTCGCGCACCTTGCCGCCTATGGTAGAGGCGCAGAATTTGCAGCCCATATAACAGCCGACCTGACTGGATATGCAAATGGTGTTTCCGTGCTTATAGCGCATAACGACGCTCTCTATTATCGAGCCGTCATAAAGCCTGAAAAGGTATTTTACAGTACCGTCTATTTTAGAAACGAGCCTTTCCTCAACCACGGGCAGAGCGTTAAGGCACTCTGCCGAAAGCCTTTCCCTAAGAAGCTTTGAAAGCGAGGTAAGCTCCTCTAATCTGTCACCGAGCATAAGGCGCGAAAAGCACTGCTTAGCTCTGAATTTAGCCTCTCCGATAGAGACGAAATACGCCTCTAATTCCTCGGGGAGCATTGAGTATATATCAATTTTTTCGCTCATTATTTCTTCCTTATCAGTTTAGCGATAAAAAATCCGTCCGTGTGCGTCCTCGACGGTAAAAGCGTAAGCATACCTTCGTCGGAGCGATAGCCGAGCACCTCGAAACCCGCGACTTTGAAATTAGGATTTTCGGCAAGGAAGCTCTTTACAACCTCCTCGTTTTCGAGAGGGTTAAGAGTGCAGGTCGAATACACGAGCCTTCCGCCCACCTTCGGGTAAAGTGCAGACCTTTTTAAAATCTCAAGCTGGAGCTTTGGCAGCTCGGATATTTCCTCACTGCTCTTATAGCGCAAATCGGGCTTCTTTCCGAGGACTCCGAGCCCCGAGCAGGGGGCGTCGCATATAACCGCATCGGCGGTGGCGAAAAGAGACTCACGCCCTTCGGTAGCGTCGCACTGCTCTGCTTCTATAATCCGAATTCCAAGTCTGTCAGCGCCCGAGCGAATCAAGGAAAGCTTGCTTTCGTGAAGGTCGAGCGAGCTAATCCTTCCTTCGTTTTCCATAGAAATTGCCGCGGCAAAGGACTTTCCGCCGGGGCAAGCGCAGGTATCCACCACGGTCTCGCCGCGCTTTGCACAAAGGACGAGCGATGATATGTACGAGGCTCTGTCCTGAACGAAGAAATGTCCATCGGAAAATCCGGGCAGCTCCTCTGGATTAACCGAGCGAGGTATGCGCACCGAGGTCTCCGTAAGCTCGGGAGAATATCCCTTTTCGGCAAGGTGCGCTGAGTATTCCTCTGCGGAAATTTTAAGGGTGTTGACAGTGAGGTCGGTATATTTTTCACCGTTAAAACGGAGAAGAAGCTTCTCACATTCCGCCTCGCCGTAAAGGGTGGAAAGATGCTTTACAAGATGGAGAGGAAAGGAATATTTTACCGAGAGGTACCTTTTATAATTTTTGTTTTTATCGGGAAGCGGAAGCGAGTCCTTCTGCCTTACCGCTGCGCGCAGAACGCCGTTTACAAAGGCGGCCTCTCCCTTATTTCTCGCAAGCTTAACCGTCTCGTTTACTGCGGCAAAATCGGGCACCGAGGTCATTTTTTCTATCTGACAGAGCCCAAGACGGAGTATATTTCGTGTAACGGGGTCGATTTTCTCGGAAGAACGGCTCGAAATCGACGAGATATAATAATCATAGGTAAGCTTTCGCTCAACGGTGGTATAGAAAAGCACCGTAAGCGAGGCACGCTCCTCTCTCGAAAGCGAATCGAGCGAATGAGAGGAGAGCGAGAGATTTGCGTATTTTGAGCCCTCCTCGTATTCGCCAAGAAGGTCGAGTGCCAAGCGTCTGATGTTCATCGTCTTTTACTGTTATTCAGCCTTACGAGAAGGCGCAGAAGCTGAATTAGCGAGGTTGCCAAGGCGGCAACGTAGGTGAGAGCCGCCGCACTAAGCACCTTCTTCGATGCGACAAGCTCGTTTTTCATATATCTGCCCGAGGAGCGAAGCGCCTGCATAGCCCTCTTTGATGCGTCAAACTCGCACGGGAGAGTGACGAGCTGAAAAAGAGTAACCACAGCGAAAAGCCCTATTCCGGCAAGAAGCGTATAGTATCCAAGAAATGGGTCAAGCGCCAGAAGAAGCATTCCGAGGAAAATCACTATCCAGCTAAAGCGCGAGGCAAAGCTGGTTACGGGAACGAGGCGCGCGCGTATTTTAATAGGAAGGTAGCCAACCGCGTGCTGTACCGCGTGGCCTGCTTCGTGCGCCGCGACGCCTATTGCCGCAGCAGAGCTGCTGTCATAGACCGAATCCGAAAGGCGGAGCACTCCAGCTCTCGGGTCGTAGTGGTCGGTAAGATTTCCCCCGACGCGCTCTATTCTTACGGAATAAAGCCCGTTTTTATCGAGTATCATACGGGCAACGCGTGCTGCGCTTTCGCCCGAGGCGGTTCTGTGCTCAGAATATTTTCTGAACGTGGAAGTAACCTTTATCTGCGCCCATACGGAAAAGACGAGAGAAAGGATAGCTAGCGGATACAGTGTATATTCGTATATCACTTCAGTATATCTCCAAGATTTATTTTTCTGCCTCTGATAAGGTCGCCGGCACTCATCCTTCCCTTACCCTCGGGGATAACCGAAAGAACCTTGAGAGCGCCGTCTCCCGTAGCAACGGTGAAGGAGCCCTCGCCGCGCTCGTCAAGAGCGATAACCTCTCCGGCAGCGCCCTTTCCCTCTATGGGAAGAGCCTTGTTTATCTTTAACATTTTGCCGTCAAGATATGCAAAAGCTCCGGGTATAGGAGTTACGCCTCTGATTAAAAAATCAAGAGTTTTTGCCGATAATGTAAAGTCTATTTTACAATCCG
>JAZOMD010000119.1:0-6095 GCA_045653745.1 Eubacteriales bacterium
GGTGAAGACATTTCCGTTTATTACACCATCTCCGGCTCTTCTGCTATGGAAGATGATAATGCGGTTTACGATGGCTCCAGCAACTACTACAAGAGAACCGTTGACGGCTCTCTCGCTATCTACACTATCGTAGGAAATCTTGAGCTCGGTACTTCTCTCGCAGATCGTTATTACACTCTTACCGAGAAGGCACACGATGCTGACACCAGCGCTGACACCGGCGTTGCTAATTATTACTACATAAAGAACGAGGTAGATACCGGCAAGTACGAGTATTCCTGTCTTGGTTATGCAATCACTGAAGAGCTTGGTAAGTACGCACCCATTTACTGGGGTCGCGCTTACGCTGACGATCTCGGAGAGGTTCAGAACAACGTAGACTTTAACAACACTCTCAACATAATCCCCGTAGACCTCGATAAAAAGTCTTACGACGATAACTACTTCTACCACGACACCGTATATCTCCGCTCCGCAGAGAATACCAACCCCGGTACGAATCTTCGTATCGCAGAGGTTAACGTAGGCGGCAGAGCAAACGACCTTTCCGCTGCGCTCCGCATTCTCTTCGTTGCAACCAACGGTAAGGGCGAGGTTAAGTATCTTACCTACGATAATGGCACCGGCAAAATCACTGTTCGCGGCGCGTCCGAGCCTGCGAGAGCTGACGCTATCCTCTTTAGCTCCATTCTCGGTGACAAGGGTGAGGTTGTAACCGTTGAAATGTACGTTTACTTCGACGGTACTGACGAGGTTTCGCTTACCAAGGAGAACGTAGAGGCAGGTATGCTTAACGGCCAGACTATTGACGTTAAGTTCACCATCGATAAGCCTGACTACAACAACTAATAAAAAATTACAGAAGGAATGGTAAACTATGAAAGGAAGACTCGCACCGACGTTCTGGCTTGTAGTTGTTCTTGCCGTGCTGACCTCGACGGCTTCCTATGCGTGGCTTGCCATAAACACTGCGGCGAGATTGCGAGGCTTCGAGGTAGAGCTCACGAGTGATTCACTCTATCTTGAAATCTCGCAGGACGCCGAAGAAGGTTACGATACGGAGGTCTCGTTTGACAGAGCGACGTATTCGTTAAGAGGCGATGGCTCGACTCACGAGATTTCCCTCGTATCCTACGGTCAGGTTCCCCTGGATGGCGCGATAAAGATCTACAAGACGCAGGTAGATCTATCAAACGCCGATCTCTATGGCTCTGATGAAGGTACTTACATTGGCGGTGGTAGGAGATTTTACCAGCTGTCAAGCTCGGATATTGCCGACGGAATGTATAATTTCATTGACGTTACCGGCGATCTTGAGGAAGGGGACAGCATCATCGGCTACTACGTAGTAGATGTGAGTGGGGATACTTACCAAAAGGCTCAGGACGATACAGATCCCGATTACGTTAAGAACGATCTCGGAGAAGATCTTTATTATGTCAAGACCGATCGCGGCGACGGACACGTTGACTATTCATGCATCGGTAGTTTCGATCTCGGAGAGACTCTTGCAGGCAGAAAATACTGGGGCTATGCAACCTCTACCAAGGATCAGAAGCCGGAGCCCAACAATATTATGAACGTCGTGTCTATGGATACTCCGACAGAGGAGTACTGCCTCAAGAAAACCGTTTACATAAGAGGCGCCGCAAACACGGGCGATATGAAAAATCTCAGAATTTCTTCCATCGAAATAGGGGGAAGAAGTAATTACCTGACGAACGCGATAAGAATTATGTTCGTCGCAAGCTCTACGAAGGGGCACACCGTTACAACGCTTTATAACCACAGAACCCCGAATGGGTTTGACGAAAAACTCTTCGACAGTATTGACGGTGACGGACGGGAGCTTATAACGGTCGATATCTACATCTACTTCGACGGCAAAGACGAGGGGGCGCACAACAATGCGGGTTTCCTCTCGACACAGACGGTGGACGTGCATTTCACCGTAGGCGACCAACAATACAATTAACGGGGCGGCACACCCGACACTTTTACAGCTCGATAACAAATAAAAATCTAATTTTATAACAGTAAGTGAGGTACTTGTTATATGGAAAATACAAAAAACACAGAAGTTGTTTCGGAGCCCAAGGGCACGAACAAGAAAAAAATTCTTTCAATAATACTGAATACCCTTATATGGATATTCGTTGCATTCTCGCTTCTCATTACCATACTCGTATTCACGGCGCAGGGCAGCAAGGACGGCGTTCCCTCGATTTTCGGTAAGAGCCTTATCACGATAAGCTCGAACTCGATGGAGCCCACCTACAAGGTAGGCGACCTCGTCTTTATGACGAAGGTAAGCGATGCCGAGAAGGCTGAACTCAAGGAAGGTCAGATCATAACCTTCCATGCTCCTATTGATATTGACGGCGACGGAATGATAGGCGATATCAATACGCATACCATTTACAAAGCCGACCACGAGCACAACACCTTTATAACCAAGGGAGATAATATCCCGCACCCCGATAACGTCGGCGAGAACGGCTACGAGGTTCACTACTCGGACGTTATAGGCGTTTGTACTCCCGAAGGAAAGATCGGCGGACTTGGAAACGTTATCAAGTTCCTTCGTTCCTCTCTCGGATTCTTCCTTTGCATAGTTCTTCCTCTTATACTTTTCTTCCTTTACGAGCTCTATAACTTCATTACCATTATAGTTACCGAGCGTGCAAAGAAGGTAGCGGCAGCTGCGGCACCCGTTGACGAGGAGGAGATAAAGAGACGCGCAGTTGAGGAATACCTCGCAAAGCAGAGAGACGAGGAAGAAATCAAAAAGCGCGCTATCGAGGAATATCTTGCCGCGGAGGCCAGAAAAAAGGCTGCCGAGGAAGAAAACGACGAAAGCACGGAAAAATAAACCGGAAAACATACGCGAAAGCGAAAAAACATAAAAAATGACAACTAAACTTATCAAAACGAAGGGAGGGCTGTGAAAATGGGCGCATTTCTTGATTGGTTCTTTGCGTTCCTGACCACGATGATTGACGGCGTTTGGAAGATAATTTCCGGCATCTTCGGCGGTATTTTCCAGGTATTCAACATAGTCGGCTACATAAAGCAGTTCGGCACTTACAAGGGTGGATTCACGGCGCTCGACTGGATTCTTGCAATATTCTCCTTCCTGCTCGTCGTAGCAATATGGTGTATAGTTATCTATATGCTTTATATGCTCGTCAGAAAGTACGTGAGATTCCGCAAGTCTGCGGTAGCAAGCGAGGATCTTCTCGAGGAGGTTGCGGAGCTTCACCGCGACGTTATCAGACTTAATAACGAGAAGGAGAGAATTCTCGCTCTGAAGATAGGAGACACCGGCGTGCCTCTCGATATTCTCAACGGAATATACGACGAGGAGGACGAGGACTCCGAGAAAAAGGAGGAGGGCGAGGCGCTCGAGGAGAATCTGCCGAGATTTGCAAAGCTCGACGCTATCGACAAGAGATACAGCTTCTACAATCCCCCCGAATACAGAAGAGACTTTACTCTCGAGGACGTCTGCGACTCCTTCCGTAACTTTGCCTGCTCGAGAATGGGCCTTTACTATGAGAAGAAGATTATCCGCCTTCTCTTTGCAGGTCTTGCCTCGACGAAGCTTATTTTGCTTCAGGGTATATCCGGTACGGGTAAAACCTCGCTTCCTTACGCTCTCGGTAAGTTCATAGATAACGACTCCACGATAGTTTCGGTTCAGCCTTCCTGGCGTGACCGCACGGAGCTGTTCGGTTACTTCAACGAGTTCTCGAAGAAGTTCAACGAGACCGACGTTCTCAGAAGAATATACGAGGCTTCCTATAACGACGACGTTAACGTAATAATCCTCGACGAGCTTAACATTGCGCGTATCGAGTATTACTTTGCGGAAATGCTCTCCATTATGGAAATGCCCGACATTGACGAGTGGAGAATCGAGCTCGTTACCTCCTCTTGGGTAAACGACCCGAAGAACCTGCGCGACGGAAAGCTCCTTATACCGCAGAACACCTGGTATATCGGTACGGCTAACAACGACGATACGACCTTCGCCGTTTCGGATAAGGTTTACGACCGTGCTCTTACCATAAATATCGACAGCAAGGGCGTTCCCTTCGAGGCACCCGATACTACTCCCGCGAAAATCAGCTACACCTACCTTAACAGTCTCTTTGAGAAGGCTGTGAAGGAAAATCCCGTAGACCAGAGATACCTCGACCTTATCGAGCAGCTTGACGATTACGTTATCAAGAAGTTCAGAGTTGCATTCGGTAACCGTATTATGAAGCAGCTCAAGATATTCGTTCCCGTATACGTTGCCTGCGGCGGTACGGTGCTCGAGGGTATTGACCATATGCTTGCAACAAAGGTCTTCAGAAAGTTTGAATCCCTCAACCTCTCTCTTATAAGAGACGAAATCAAGGGTCTTATAAACTACCTTAACACTCTCTTTGGCAGAAATTCTATGGCTTCGTGCATAGAGTTCCTCGAGAGACTCCAGCGCACTTACTAGTTCCTAAGGAAGGAGAACGTTCAGTATGAATAAATTTTACGACGAAGTCAGACGCAAAGCGTTCTCCGCCTTCAGGGCGCTTGCAAAGGACTATGCACCGTTTGACGATGCCAATATGCTCGTGGGCGCTGCCGATACCCGCGTATCGCTCACCCGAAGCAAGATATTAAAATCCATTGACACCGAGTGGATAGACAAAATCGAGGCGGCTATCCCTGCCCTCGACGTTATAATCAGAAATCCCTCTGTTGCCATAGAGGACGTTGACGAGATTCTTCCGGTCGAGCTCTCAAAGCACATAACCGAGAAATCCATCAAGCACCTCGCACAGCACACGAACTTTATTCTCGACGTTAAAGGAGACGAGGTTACTCCTCTTAAGATTCTCAACGTTTTCCACGAGGAGACCGCGCTCACCTACGAGAACAGGTTCATTAACACCCTACTCAGTCGACTTTCTGCTTTCGTTGATAAGCGGCTGCGCGCCCTCAACAGCGCCAGCGGCATCGAGATGGATTACAGATTCGATTACTCAACCGAATTTGAGCACGTTCTCGAGGACGACGGCGGTCGAAATTCGGCTCGGATAAATCTCCGGATTGAGCTGACCTCACC
This sequence comes from Eubacteriales bacterium, assembly GCA_045653745.1. Classification (GTDB taxonomy): domain Bacteria; phylum Bacillota; class Clostridia; order Oscillospirales; family CAG-272; genus UBA1740. Next base: position 5,111 of record JAZOMD010000119.1, read on the forward strand.
TCTCGGTCGGGAGATGTCCGAGTCGGATATAGAAGTTAACGAGAGGTACATTACCTCTCTTAACAGAATCAAGCGCATAAATATGGCCTTGATTTCATATCGCTCGTCTGCGTTTGCCGAAAAGCTCGGCAAGAATTACGTCAGACCCCCCGTTATCAGGACGAATGCGATACTCAAAAACAAGAATCTTCGTGAATGCCTTGCTCTTTGGGAGTACATAGAGAGCTACGATAAGGTCGGATATTCCTTCGTCGGCGATATGTTCTACGAGATGCCCTCGTCGGACTTCGTCGGAGATATGTATTCGAGCGTGGCGCTCCAGTATCTCACCTTCTACAGCAGTCTTGCAGGCGAGCTTGAAGACAACCGCCTTATCTCGGAAAAGCATCTCTTTGAGACGATGCCCGAGTTTGACGAAGAGATTATGGACGACGAGCTCGAGGATTATCAGGTCTACGATTCGGAGTACAAGAAGACGGTACCCGTCTCCAGACTTATGAACAACCGAAAGAAGCTCTCCGAGGACGAGAAGAAAATCAGACAGGCAATTCTCATTTCCCTGCGCGCAGACGAAATCATCAACGAGGAGCTTCTCCGCGAGGAAGCGGAAAAGCGCCGTCTCGCAAGAGAGAAGCGTCTTGCCGAGGAGGCCGAGGCAAAGCGCCTCGCCGAGGAGGAGGAAGCAAGGAGACTCGCAGAGGAAGAAGCGAGAAGACTTGCGGAAGAAGAAGCTGCAAGACTCGCCGAAGCCGAAAAGCGCGAGGTCGAGGTTCGTTACAGACGTTCCTTCCTTTCAAGATACATACAGGCAGAAGACTATATACAGGACTACTACACCGAAATCAAGAACGCTCTCCTCTCCTACAAGGGAGTCAAGGCGAGAAGCTCTTGGTCGAAGGAGACCTTCAAGTGTGGAAGGGTACACGTTGCAAAGATGGACGTAAAGGGCAAGGCGCTCTATCTCTATCTTGCGCTCGACCCTGCG
>JAZOMD010000120.1:0-8345 GCA_045653745.1 Eubacteriales bacterium
TTGCCGTTTTGCCATATTTCCGCGGCGATATAGCTCTCCTGCTTTACAGCGGCGTAGCTATTGCAGTTATAGCCTGCAACCTCTATTATAAGAGGTGCCGCGTACTCCTTGCGCGCGAGTCTGATAACGTCTACTCTTGCATATCCCGTCGCCGTCGGTGACGGTCCGTGGTGTATCAGCTCTCCGTCAAAGTACACCTTGTAGAAGGTTGCGCCCGTGAGGTAGAGGGTAGTCTCGTCGCAAGGCTTTACTTCCTCGACAAATCTTGCCTGAATGTTCCTCTCTGCCGAGAGCCCCTTAAGCCATATTTTCTTTGCGTTTTCTAGCATTTCGTCTTTTATCCTTTCTTTTCAAAAAGAGATGCGCCATATATTCAATATAGCGCATTCTCCAGCGAATTTATCAAAGCGTTGCAGCCATAACTGCTTTAATGGTGTGCATACGGTTTTCCGCTTCCTTGAATACTATCGAAGCATCGCTCTCGAACACCTCGTCGGTAACCTCGAGTGCGTCCACACCGTACTTCTCGCCTATCTCCTTGCCGATAACCGTCTTGAGGTCGTGGAAGGAGGGAAGACAGTGCATAAACACAGCGTCCTTGTCAGCCTTTGCCATAAGAGCCGAGTTTACCTGGTAGGGCATAAGCTCACGGAGTCTCTTTTCCCATACCTCAGAGGGCTCACCCATAGAAACCCAAACGTCGGTGTAGATTACCTTCGCACCCTTGACAGCCTTCTCGGGGTCACACTCGAAGGTGAGGGTAGCACCCGTCTCCTTGGCCACCTTCTCGCACTCTGCGATAAGAGCCGCGTCGGGGAAGTATTCGCGAGGAGCGCAGGCAACGAAATCCATACCCATCTTCGCACAGCCTACCATAAGCGAGTTGCCCATATTGTATCTCGCGTCACCCATATAAACGAACTTTATTCCCCCAAGAGTGCCGAACTGCTCCTTGATGGTAAGGAAGTCTGCAAGTATCTGGGTCGGGTGGAACTCGTTGGTAAGACCGTTCCAGACGGGAACGCTCGAATACTTTGCAAGCTCCTCGACTATCTCCTGACCGAAGCCGCGGTACTCGATTCCGTCGTAAATAGATGCGAGCACGCGAGCGGTGTCTGCGATGCTCTCCTTCTTTCCTATCTGTGAGCCCGTAGGGTCAAGATAGGTAACGTGCATACCGAGGTCGTACGCCGCAACCTCGAAGCTGCAGCGAGTTCTCGTGCTCGTCTTTTCGAATATAAGAGCGATGTTCTTGCCCTCGCAGTACTTGTGAGGAATACCGCTCTTTTTCTTTGCCTTTAAATCCGCGGCAAGCTCGATAAGCGCCTCTATCTCTGCAGGGGAGAAATCGAGAAGCTTAAGAAAATCCTTGCCTTTTAAGAAATTTATATTCTGCATAATTATGACTATTCCTTTCGTTCGATAGTTTGAAAGTCTTCTTTCAAACTTTGTCCTTTCGGGATAGCGAAGTCTTACGCTCCCGCAACCTCTTTTATAATTTCGATAGCACGCGCAAGGTCTTCCATAGGAATGTTGAGCGCAGGCAGAAGCCTTAATTTATTCTTTGCCTTAATCGGGAGAATACCCTTCTGCATACATTCTGCGAGCACTTCGCCGACAGGTCTCTCGGTCTCAATGCCTATCATAAGTCCAAGACCCGATACACTCTTAATACCGCGCGCACCCGTGAGCGAGCTGAAAATAAATTCCGACCTCTCGCGTACACCGGCGAGAACTGCCTCGTCTATTCTCGAAATAATGCTGACAGCACCTGCCGCCGCTATCGGATTTCCGCCGAAGGTAGAGCCGTGCGAGCCTGCGTTAAGAACCTCTTCGGTCTTCTTAAAGAGAAGGGTCGCACCTATCGGCAGACCGCCGCCAAGACCCTTAGCCGTTGTGACGATATCCGCCTCTACTCCGAACTGCTCGTAGGCGTAAAGAGTTCCGCATCTGCCGTTGCCCGTCTGTACCTCGTCGAAAATGAGAAGAAGGTCGTATTCGTCTGCTATCTTACGGCATTCCTTGACGAACTCGGGCGTAAGGGGAAGCACACCGCCCTCGCCCTGTACGGGCTCCATCATAATAGCCGAGCAGGGATTAGCCTCTGCAAGTGCTCTTACAGACTCGGCGTCGTTTGCCTCTGCGTAGAGAAATCCCTCGGGGAATGGGCCGAAATCCTTGTGGAATACGTCCTGACCGGTTGCCTTAAGAGTGGTAACGGTTCTTCCGTGGAAGCTGTTTTTGAGGGTAATTATATTATAATCTCCCTCGCCCTTCTTATCCTGAGCCCACTTTCTTGCAACCTTGATAGCGCACTCGTTTGCCTCGGCACCCGAGTTTCCGAAGAATACCTTCTTCGCACCGCTTTTCTCGCAAAGAAGCTCTGCAAGACGTGCGCAGGGCTCGGAATAGTAGAGGTTGGAGGTGTGCTGTACCTTGGAGAGCTGCTCTGGCACAGCCCTCGTCCACTCCTCATCCGCAACACCAAAGGTGTTTACGGCAATTCCGGTCTGCAGGTCTATATACTCTCGCCCCTCGTCGTCAAACACGCGCGAGCCCTTTCCCGATACTATGAGAAGGTCGAACCTTGCATAGGTCGGAGCTATATAATTTTTGTCTTTTTGCTTGGTATTGCTAACTTTAGTAGTCATTTTTCCTCGTCCTTTATAACCATCGTACCTGCACCCTCGTTGGTAAGAAGCTCCATAAGAATAGAGTGCGGAATACGTCCGTCGAGTATGGTAACTCTCTCAACGCCCTTGTTTATAGCCTCGATACAGCAGTCAACCTTAGGTATCATACCGCCCGAGATAACGCCCTCGTCGTAAAGCGCACGCGCTTCGCTGATGGTAAGTCTGTGTATAAGAGAGGCGGGGTCGTCCTTGTCGCGCAGAATTCCTGCGATGTCGGTCATCATAAGAAGTCTCTCCGCACCGAGAGCGCCTGCGATATACGCCGCCGCGGTGTCACCGTTAATGTTGTACACGTTTCCGTGCCTGTCGCTTGCAACGGTGGAGATAACGGGAATGTAATTCTTCTCGAGAAGGTCATTGATGGGCTGAGGGCGAATCTTGGTTATCTTGCCGACGTAGCCGAGCTTCTCGCTTTTCATCTGAGCCTCGATAAGTCCACCGTCAATGCCGGAAAGACCTACCGCGTGTCCGCCCTTCATCTGAAGAAGGGTAACGAGCGACTTGTTCACCTTTCCTGCAAGCACCATCTGAACGATGTCCACGGTCTCCTTGTCGGTAACGCGCAGACCGTCCACAAATTCGGGCTTCTTGTCGAATTTATCCATAACCTCGTATATCTCGGGGCCGCCGCCGTGTACCATAACGACCTTGACGCCGATGAGCCAGAGCAGGGCAATGTCTTCCATAACCTGCTCCTTAAGTTGCTCGTTAATCATAGCGTTTCCGCCGTACTTAACGACTATAACCTTGCCGTTGTATTTTTTTATGTAAGGGAGTGCCTGAGTGAGCACCTCCGCTCTCTGTGCATTAGAAAATAACTCTGCCATATCGGTAGCCTTCCAAAATTAAGTTCTGTAATCGCCGTTAATCTTAACGTAATCGTAGGTGAGGTCGCAGCCCCAGGCAACGGCACTTGCATCGCCGTCAGAGAGAGAGACCGCAATGGTAATCTGGTCCTCGAGGAGCACTTCCTTTGCAAACTCCTCGGAGAAGTCAACGCCTGCACCGTGCTTGCAAACGGGAATCTCGCCCTTTCTTGACTTGAAGGAAACCGAAACTCCCGAGATGACAACCTCGGCACCGCTGTATCCTATCGCGCAGAGAACTCTGCCCCAGTTTGCGTCTGCACCGAACATCGCCGCCTTGGTAAGAGAGGAGCAGATAACGCTCTTTGCAATAATCTTTGCGTTTTCCTCGTCGATAGCTCCCGAAACCTCGCACTCGAGAAGCTTCGTAGCACCCTCGCCGTCCGCCGCAATCATTCTGCAGAGTGCAACGTTTACGGTGTTGAGAGCCTTCATAAAGGTAGTGAACGCCTCACCCTCTGCGGTAATCTGTTCGTTTTCAGCCATTCCGTTTGCAAGAACGGTTACCATATCGTTAGTCGAGGTGTCGCCGTCAACGCTTATCATATTGAAGGTGTTCTTTATGTCGCCCGAAAGCGCCTTTGCGAGCATTTCCGAGGAAATAGCGCAGTCGGTGGTGATAAATACGAGCATAGTAGCCATATTCGGGTGAATCATTCCCGAGCCCTTGGCAATACCGCCCATACAGCACTCCTTGCCGTCGATGTTAAAGGAAACCGCGACCGACTTTTCCTTGGTGTCGGTAGTCATAATTCCTTCTGCCGCCGCAGAGCTTCCGTTCTCGGAGAGAGTGGCGCAAAGCTCGGGGATAGCGTTCTTTATGGGAGTGATGTCAAGAGGCTGACCTATAACGCCCGTGGAAGCAACAACGACGTCCTTTTCCGAAATACCGAGCTCTGCCGCGAGAAGCTTGCAGGTCTCTTCGGCTATCTCAACACCGTTTGCGTTGCAGGTGTTGGCGTTTCCGCTGTTGCATATAACCGCTCTTGCATAGCCGTCGGAAATGTTATTCTTGGTTACGAGAAGAGGAGCACCCTTAACCTTGTTGGTGGTGTAAACCGCCGCACAGCTTGCCCCGGTCTCGGAGAGGATAAGAGAGAGGTCCTTTTTAGTTTTATTTTTTCTTATGCCTGCGTGCATGCCGCTTGCCTTAAAGCCCTTTGCCGCGCATACACCGCCATCTATAATCTTAATATCCATTGTCAATCTCCGTTTTTAAATTTCAAGACCGCAGGCTTTATCGCAGCCGAGCTTGATGTTAAGACATTCAACCGCCGCACCCGACGCACCCTTGCCAAGATTGTCGTATCTTGCGACGAGTATCATACGCTCGTCGTTTCCGTAGACCTCTATCTGCATAGAGTCCTTGCCCGAGAGAGCCGCCGCGCTGAGCATTCCGCCCTCGTCTGCCGAGTCAACGAATTTTATAATGTCACCCGTGTAGGTCTTTCTGTATATTTCTTTTATCTCTGATATGCCGCCGAAGTTAAGCTGCCTTTTCGAGAGGGGAACGGTTACTTCCATACCCGAATAGAAGTCTGCAACTATCGGGCAGAAGATAGGCTCGCGCGCGAGGCCCGTAATCTTAGTCATCTCGGGAAGATGCTTATGCGACTGCGTAATTCCGTACTGTCTCGGTGCTCCGAGCAAGGGGGAACGCTCCTCAGACTCGTAGTCTGCTATCATAGACTTTCCGCCGCCGCTGTAACCGGTGATTGAATGTGCCGAAAGAATTGCGTCCTTCGGAAGAATACAACTCTTTATAAGAGGGTACACGAGAGCGATAAATCCGCTTGCGTGACAGCCGGGAACGGCTATTCTCTTGCTTTTCTTAATCTTCTTTTCAAAATTCTCTCCGAGCTCTGCAAGTCCGTAAGCCCAGTCGGGGAGAGTTCTGTGTGCGGTAGATGCGTCGATAACCACCGTCTCGGGGTTGGTTATCATCGAAACCGCCTCTTTTGCGGCGGCATCGGGAAGGCAGAGGAAAACTATATCCGCACTGTTAAGTATCTCGCGCCTTGCCTCGGTGTCCTTGCGAAGCTCGTCGGGCAGGGAAATTATCTCAATATCCTCTCTTGCCGAAAGCCTCTCAACTATACGCAGACCCGTAGTGCCTGCCTTTCCGTCAATAAATATCTTCTTTTTCATTAAAGCTGCTCCTCTACGTACTCTATCTGCTCCTTAACCGAGCCGTAGCCCGTGCCGCCTCTTGAAATTCGCTTTTCAACGCAGGTCTCGAGGCTGATTTCGCCGTACAAATCCGATTCGAATACAGGGGAGAGCTCCTTGTACTCCTCGAGCGTGAGCTCGTCGAGCGTTCTGCCCTCGCGTACGCACTTTCCGACCGCCGTACCGACTATCTTGTAAGCCGTACGGAAGGGAATGCCGCGCTTTGTAAGGTAATCTGCAAGGTCTGTCGCGTTAATAAATCCGCGCTTTGCAGCCGCGTACATATTCTCGGGGATAGGCTTCATAGTTGCAACCATCGGGATAAATATCTCAAGGCACTTCTTCACGGTCTCAACGCTGTCGAAAACCGCTTCCTTGTCTTCCTGCATATCCTTGTTGTATGCAAGAGGCAGACCCTTGAGCATAGTGGGGGTTGCCATAAGGTCGCCGTAAACGCGACCAGTCTTTCCTCTTACGAGCTCTGCCATATCGGGGTTCTTCTTCTGAGGCATAATGGGCGAGCCCGTGGTGTATGCGTCGTCAAGCTCCACGAACTTGAACTCCCAGCTCGACCAGAGAATAATCTCCTCGGAGAAGCGCGAGAGGTGCATCATCACGGTGGCAAACGCCGCCTCGAGCTCCACGCAGTAGTCTCTGTCGGAAACTCCGTCGATAGAGTTCATCGTGATACCGTCAAAGCCGAGAGCCTCTGCAACCGAATCTCTGTCGGTCGGGTAGGTGGTTCCCGCGAGAGCGCAGGAGCCGAGAGGGGAATAATTCATACGCAGTACCGCATCGTATATGCGCGATACGTCGCGTAAAAACATCATACAGTAAGCGAGCAGGTGATGCGCGAAGGTTATCGGCTGTGCTCTCTGAAGATGCGTGTAGCCGGGCATTATAGTGCGCTGGTTTTCCTTTGCAAGCTCGAGAGTAGCTCTGATGAGCTTCTTGAGGCTCGATATAACGTCGAGCGACTCGTCTCTCATATAAAGACGAAGGTCGAGCGCCACCTGGTCGTTTCTTGAGCGGGCGGTATGGAGCTTTTTACCCGTGTCGCCTATGCGCTTTGTAAGCTCCGCCTCCACGAACATATGAATATCCTCTGCGTTCGGGTCGAAATCGAGAGCGCCCGAGTTAAGGTCGTCGAGAATAGAGCCAAGACCCCCGGTTATCTCGGAGAGCTCGCCCTCGGAGAGAATACCCACTTTGCAGAGCATAGCCGCGTGCTCCATAGAGCCGCGAATGTCCTGCTTATACATCTTTTTGTCGAAATGAATGGAAGAATTGAAATCGTCAGCCAACTTGTCAGACGCCTTTTCAAATCTGCCCGCCCACATTTTTTCCATAGTCTAAAAATCCTTAATTCTTGTTATTCTTTGCGTTTACCTGAGCCTGAACCTTGATGGGAAGACCAAAGAGGTTAATAAATCCTGCGCTGTCAGCCTGGTTGTAAACGTTGTCCTCACCGAAGGTTGCAATCTCCTCGGAGTAGAGCGAGTAGTCGCTCCATGCGCCTGCCTTAATGATGTTGCCCTTGTAGAGCTTGAGCTTTACCTTACCGGTAACGGTCTCCTGAGTCTTGTCAACGAATGCGGAAAGCGCCTCGCGAAGGGGAGTGAACCACTGACCGTTGTAAACGAGCTCTGCAAAGGTGATAGCGAGCTTCTGCTTTTCGTGCATAGTCATCTTGTCAAGGCAAAGGGTCTCAAGGTACTCGTGAGCGCGGTAGAGAATAGTTCCGCCGGGAGTCTCGTATACGCCGCGGCACTTCATACCTACAAGACGGTTTTCAACGATGTCGAGAAGACCGATACCGTTCTTGCCGCCAATCTCGTTAAGCGCGAGAATAATGTCCTTTGCGCTCATCTTCTTACCGTCGAGAGCTACGGGAATACCCTTTTCGAAATCAATGGTGATATAGGTGGGAGCGTGGGGAGCCTTGAAGGGAGAAATACCCATCTCAAGGAAGCCTTCCTTGTCGTAAAGAGGCTCGTTGCCTGCGTCCTCGAGGTCCAGACCCTCGTGAGAGAGGTGCCAGAGGTTCTTGTCCTTGGAGTAGTTGGTCTCGCGGTTTATCTTGAGAGGAACGTTGTGCGCCTCTGCGTAGTCTATTTCTTCCTCACGGGACTTGATATCCCACTCACGCCAGGGAGCGATGATGGGCATATTGGGAGCGAATGCCTTTATAGTGAGCTCGAAGCGCACCTGGTCGTTACCCTTACCGGTGCAACCGTGGCAGATAGCGTCAGCGCCTTCCTTGAGAGCTATCTCTGCAAGACCCTTTGCAATGCAGGGACGTGCGTGAGAGGTACCGAGAAGGTAATCCTCGTATATAGCGCCGGCCTTGAGGCAGGGCATAATGTAATCGTTAACGTACTCCTCGGTGAGGTCGAGAACGTAGAGCTTGGAGGCACCGGTCTTAAGCGCCTTTTCCTCAAGACCCTCGAGCTCGTCAGCCTGACCGACGTTACCCGAAACTGCGATAACCTCACAGTTGTTGTAGTTCTCCTTGAGCCACGGAATTATAATAGAGGTGTCAAGACCTCCCGAGTATGCAAGCACAACCTTTTTGATTTTAGACTTATCCATTTTCGTTTTCTCCTTTGGGGAATTT
>JAZOMD010000121.1:0-10395 GCA_045653745.1 Eubacteriales bacterium
CTCTCGTCCTTAACGCCTACGCTCTTAACGTCGGGAACTGCTATGAAATACTGCCATACCTTGCCTGCAAGGCCTGCCTTGTCAAACTCCTCGCGAAGAATTGCGTCTGCCTCGCGGAGTGCTTCGAGGCGGTCACGGGTGATAGCACCGAGACAGCGTACGCCGAGACCGGGGCCGGGGAAGGGCTGACGGTAAACCATCTCGTCGGGAAGACCGAGTGCCGAGCCGACTACTCTTACCTCGTCCTTATAGAGAAGCTTTATGGGCTCTACGAGGCTGAACTGAAGGTCCTCGGGAAGACCGCCTACGTTGTGGTGCGACTTGACAGCCTTCTTGCCCTCTGGCTGCTTCTGGCTCTCGAGAATGTCGGGATATATAGTGCCCTGCGCAAGGAACTCAACGCCGTCGAGCTTTCTTGCCTCGTCTGCAAATACGTTTATAAACTCAGCGCCGATAATCTTTCTCTTCTTCTCGGGGTCGCTGACACCTGCAAGAAGGTTAAGGAATCTGTCGGAGGCGTCTACGTAAACGAGGTTTGCGTCGAGCTGGTTTCTGAACACCTCAACGACGTTCTCAGACTCGTTTTTACGCATAAGTCCGTGGTTGACGTGCACGCATACGAGCTGCTTTCCAATTGCCTTGATGAGAAGTGCCGCAACAACCGAGCTGTCAACACCGCCCGAGAGGGCAAGAAGCACGCGCTTGTCGCCAACTGCTTCTCTTACCTTTTTTACCTCTGCTTCGATAAAAGCGTCGGCAAGAGCCTTGGTGGTTATACGCGCCATATTCTCCGGTCTTTTGTTAGAGTCCATAATGTAAAATCCTCCGTATGTTAAAGTATCAAAATTTATACATCTTATTATACACCTAAACGGGGACAAATTTCAAGATGTTTTTTTCACAAAATAAGGTTTTTTTCATAAAATTTTACTATGCAAAAAAATGAAAGGTGAAAGAAAGATATGCTAGTAACCAAGCCTTATAACAGAGAAAACGCCGTCGCGTACGCAAAGAAGTACGCTTTTTCGCAGAATTCGCTATTTGCAAGCTTTGCCGGTTTTGGCGGAAACTGCACGAATTTCGTCTCGCAGAGCCTGTACGCAGGTAGCTGTGAGATGAACTACACGCCGACCTTCGGCTGGTACTTTATTTCGCTCGATGAGCGCTCGCCGTCCTGGTCGGGCGTTGAGTATTTTTATAACTTCATAATCGAAAACGCCTCGGTTGGGCCCTTCGGCAGAGTTGCGGCATCAGACGAGCTCGAGATAGGCGACGTAATACAGCTCGGCAGAGAGGCAGACGGGTATTATCACACCTTGCTCGTCGTCGCCTTTGACGGCGTGGACCTGCCCGTAGCCGCACAGACCGACTACGCCTACGCAAGGCCCCTCTCGACCTCCAACTACGACTATGCCCGGTATATAAAGATACTCGGCGTCCGCTTTGAGTCGCCCGAGACTTACGACTGCTTTGAAAGACTTATGATCGGATAAACGCCTCTTTCTTTTGGCATAAACCGACAGCCGCCGCGCCGCCTTTGTGCCGATGCGCTTTGCGAGGATTTCCTCTTTTAGGATAAAAAACACCCCGATTTGCTACCTACGGTTTGCAAATCGGGGCAAATTATTAAAGATTGGTCATTGCGTGTACGTCGTAGAGAGCCTTCATATTCTTAACTCTCTCTGCGATATCCTCGTCCATCTTTGCAAGCTCGGCTGCGCTGAAGCCGTCGAGGTCGCCCTCCTTGAGAGTGCCCTTGTACTTCTTGTCGAGCTTAAGTGCGTAGTTGATGTCGGTGGTGGTAATCTCGTTGTTCTTTACGCAGATAACGAGATTGGAGTTGCCTGCAAGGAGCTCCTCAACTGCGCGCACACCCATACGGGAAGCCATAACTCTGTCGCGGAGAGTGGGGTTACCGCCGCGCACGATGTGTGCAAGGCGAGCAAACTTGGTCTCAACGCCGGTCTCCTTGTCAATCTTCTTTGCAAGTGCGGGAGCGTACTCGCTACCAACGCCCTCGGATACAACTACGATGAAGTTGCGCTTGCCAAGAGCCTTCGCACGCTTAATCTTCTCGCAAAGAGCCGTGCCGTCGTCATACTCAAACTCGGGGATAACAACGCCGGTTGCACCCGATGCGATAGCGGTATTGAGAGAAATGTCGCCTGCGCCTCTGCCCATAACCTCTACGACGTTGCATCTTGCGTGCGACTCGCAGGTGTCACGGAGCTTATCTATTATCTCGGTTACGGTGTTCATTGCCGTATCAAAGCCGAGGGTATATTCGGTAGAGGTGATGTCGTTGTCGATGGTAGCGGGGATTCCTATGCAGGGAACACCGTGTGCGGTAAGGTCGGTAGCACCGCGGAAGGTGCCGTCTCCGCCTATTGCAACGACGCCGTCGATTTCATACTTTTTACAGGTCTCAAGAGCGCGAGCCATACCCTCGGGGGTCTTGAACTCGGGGCAACGGTCGGAGTAGAGGACTGTGCCGCCCTTGTTGATTATGTTGGAAACGTCTCTGACGCCAAGTGGCTTAACGTCTCCGTCGATGAGTCCCGAGTAGCCGCGGTAAATCGCGATAACCTCGACACCCTTTTCAAGAGCAGCACGGGTAACTGCTCTTACTGCTGCGTTCATACCGGGAGCGTCGCCGCCCGAGGTAAGCACGCCGATACGCTTGAATTGCTTCATTTCTCGTCTTCCTTATTTTAATATTTTTTTTGCCTAACATAGATTATACATCATTGTTTTCGGTTTTACAATCCCTATTTTACAAAAAATGGCGAAAATTAAAGAAAAATTATAAAAATTTTTTAAATCTCGGTCTAACGATTGACAAATAACCCAAATAATGCTATAATTAACAAAGACGCGGGCGTAATTTATGCTCGGTAATATCTTGAAGGGAGGCTTGCTTATGGAAATAGCCTTAATAGCAGACGACAACAAGAAAGAACTGATGGCACAGTTCTGTATTGCATATTGCGGAATACTCAACCGTCATCATCTGTGCGCAACGCACACGACGGGAACTTATATATCCGAGGCAACCGGACTCGATATTGAAACCTATCTCGGCGGTGGAACGGGTATCGAGCAGATAACCTCCCGTATATCGTACAACGAGATAGACCTCGTTTTCTATTTCAGAAGCACCGACCCGTCGAAGATTCCCGGCGAGCCCGAGATGAACCTTCTTCGTCTTTGTGACGTTTACAACATTCCCGTGGCTACCAACATAGCTACCGCGGAGGTTATGGTTACTGCACTCGAGGCAGGCAACTTCAACTGGAGAGAGTTCGTAAATCCGAGGAGCGAATACAACCGCAGAAAGAAAGCGGTAAACTGATATAAGGCAAAAACGACAGATATCTGCCGTTTTTGCTTTTTTCCTAAAGAAAAGAGGTAGGGCAGTGATAAGTGAGGCAGAAATAAAGGTGCTTTCGGTTGTGGATAACCTCGGTGACTCGGGGCTTCCCGAGGGCGAGAGCGAGCGCGTAGAAAGCGTTTACTCGGGCTTTTACCATAAAACCGAGGACGGAATACTCATTACCTACACCGAGGGCGAGGGAGAGGGAGCGTCTCTTTCCGAGATAAAGCTCTCGGGCACAGCTGTGAGCGTAAAGAGGACGGGCGCTATTGAGAGCGAGCTTCTTTTCGAGGAAGGCGCGGTGCATAAATCGCTCTACCGTGTGCCACCGTATACCTTTGATGCAGAGGTAAGAACGCGCAAAATCCGCACGAGCCTTTCCGATGCCGGCGGCAGCCTCGAGCTCCATTATAATATGAAAATAGGCGGCGCCGAGAAGTCGGCGAGAATGAAGATATGGATATCAACGAATTTAAGTCAAGGCTGAAGGACGGCAAGATAGCCGGTGCGTATATCCTCGGAGGCGAGGAGGACTACCTCGTGCGCCATTATTTGTCCGAGCTTCGGCGCGCGGCTTGCATTGACGATGCCTTTGCGGTTTTCAATAATCCCGTCTACGATTCGGACGGCGTTGATTTTGCCTCTCTTATAGAGGACCTCAAGTCGCCCCCGATGATGTCCGACTACAAGCTCGTCGAGTGGCGGCACGCAGACCTCACGTCGCTTAAAGAGGCAGAGCTCGAGCTGCTCGAGGAGGCGGCAGGGATAGTCGCCGAGACCGGTTACGCAGTTCTGGTTATAGCCGCAGACTCCGACGGAGTTGATTTCGGTACTCCGAAAAGACCGTCCTCGTTCATAAAGAGGTTCGGCAAGCTCTTTAATATACTTCGGTTTGAAAAGTCAACCGATGCACAGCTTTATTCCTGGCTCGACAGGCATTTCAAGGCGAGGGGAATTACCGTTTCTCTCGATACCGTGCGTGCGCTTGTCTTCCGCTCGGGTCATTCGATGGATACCCTCAAAAACGAGGTGGACAAGCTTTCTGCTCTCGCCCTTGCGAGGGGGCTTACGGTTATCACTCCCGCGGAGGTTATGGAGGCGGCGTCCTCTACTCCCGAGTGCGACACCTACGCCTTTTCAAACGCGGTGACCGAGAGAAATAAGCAGAAGGCCTACCTTGCGCTCGAGGAAATGAAGATACGCAGAGTAGACCCTGCGGTTATAATGGGTATGCTCGCGAGAACTCTTGACGAGCTTCTGCTCGTGGCAGGATACCTTGACGAGGGGCGCGGCGCTGCGGATATAGAATCGCTTCTGAAAATGAACCCCTACAAGGTTAAAATATGTATAGGAGCCGTAAAGAGATACGGCACGGCGGCACTCGCGGAGAGCGTGGCGAGCCTTGCAAAAATGGACGCGGCTTCTAAATTCGGCGGAGTTTCGGGATATACCGCCATAGAGATCTTTATTTCACGAAATATTTAAAATCGAGGTTATACAAGGTGAAAAGAATTATATCTCTTTTACTTCTTATTGCAACGCTCGTTGTTGCGGCAGGCTCGCTTTCCGCTTGCGGTAACAAGCCCCGTTACGTCAGTATGAAGTTCAAAAACTACGGCGAGATCATTATCGAGCTTGACTACGATAACGCGCCCATCACTGCAAAGAATTTTGCAAAGCTCGTTAAGAAGGGCTTCTACGACGGACTTCTTCTCAACAGAGCGCAGGAAGAGTTCGTTCTTCAGGGCGGTACCCAGAAACAGGGAATGGAGGAGCCCGACACCATCAAGGGCGAGTTCTCCGAGAATGGCTATGATAATGATATCTCTCATACAAGAGGCGTTATTTCCATGGCGAGAAGCAACGATTTCAACAGTGCTTCCTCGACGTTCTTCATTTGTCTTTCGGATAAATGCACTCAACTCGACGGCTCTTACGCAGGATTTGGCAGAGTAATAGAGGGCATGGACGTCGTGGACGCCATAGTCGAGGCTATGCTTCCTTACGGCTACTCCATGGGCTTTGTTTACTACGAGCAGTACTGCGTTGTTATAGAGGAAGCGACTATTCTTTCGGATTATTCGAAGGACTGATCCTCAAAATGTGAAAACCGTATTGACAAAGGCAAGCGGTTGTGTTAAAATATATGCTAATAAAAAGCGCACTCGCGCACACATTATAAAAAATCGCCCACAGGCGGTGGAACGGAGTTTAAAATGGCAACTTATTTCAAAGAACCCTCTCATACCTTCAGCGAGTATCTTCTCGTTCCCGGTTACACCGACGAAAGATGCGTTCCTCAGAACGTTTCTCTCAGAACCCCTCTCGTTAAGTACAGAAAGGGCAAGGAAGAATGTCCTATAATGATGAATATTCCGATGGTATCGGCTATAATGCAGTCGGTATCCGACGATAAGATGGCTATCGCTCTTGCAAAGGAAGGCGGTATCTCCTTCATCTACGGCAACCAGACGATAGAGGACGAGGCGGCTATGGTCGCAAGAGTTAAGAACTACAAGGCAGGCTTCGTTGTAAGCGATTCCAACCTCACTCTTGACAACACCCTTGAGGACGTTCTCGCTCTCGTTGAGAAGAACGGACACAACACTATGGCTGTTACCGATGACGGTACCGCAAACGGAAAGCTGCTCGGCATAGTTACCGGCAGAGACTACCGCGTCAGCCGTATGAAGGGCGACGAGAAGGTTTCCACCTTTATGACTCCTCTTGAAAAGCTTATCACCGCACCCGTGGGAACTACTCTCAAGGTGGCAAACGATATCATCTGGGACAACAAGCTCAACTCTCTCCCGATAGTTGACAAGAAGGGCAACCTTAAGTATTTCGTATTCCGCAAGGACTACTCTCAGCACAAGGAAAATCCCGACGAGCTTCTTGACAAGAACAAGAGCTACGTTGTTGGCGCAGGCGTAAACACCCGTGATTACGAAAAGAGAATTCCTGCTCTCGTTGAGGCAGGCGCAGACGTGCTCTGCATCGACTCCTCCGAGGGTTACACCGTATGGCAGAAGCGTACTATCGAATTTGTTCGTGAGAAGTACGGCGACAGCGTTAAGATAGGCGCAGGTAACATCGTAGACCGCGAGGGCTTCCGCTTCCTTGCAGAGGCAGGCGCAGACTTCATTAAAATCGGTATCGGCGGTGGCTCTATCTGCATTACCCGTGAGACCAAGGGCATCGGCAGAGGTCAGGCAAGCGCTGTTATCGAGGTTGCCGAGGCACGCGACGAGTATTTCCGCGAGACCGGTATATACATTCCCATCTGCTCCGACGGCGGTATCGTTCACGACTATCATATGACTCTCGCTCTTGCTATGGGCGCAGACTTTATGATGCTCGGCAGATACTTTGCAAGATTTGACGAGTCTCCCACTCCCAAGGTTATGGTTAACGGTCAGTACGTTAAGGAGTATTGGGGCGAGGGCTCTAACAGAGCGCGTAACTGGCAGAGATACGACCTCGGCGGTAAGGCAAGACTCAACTTTGAGGAAGGCGTTGACTCCTACGTTACCTACGCAGGACCTCTGCACGACAACGTGGAGAAGTCGCTCTACAAGGTTAAGTCCACTATGTGCAACTGCGGCGCTATCACCATCGAGGAGCTCCAGGAGAAGGCTAAGCTCACTCTCGTTTCCGCAACGAGTATCGTCGAGGGCGGTTACCACGACGTAATGCTCAGAACTACCTCGAGCGGAGTAAAGTAATAATAAAGGAAAGAATTTCGTGCCACACGGCACGAAATTCGATTTTAAGGATATGAGTAAACTTTATATTCCCGAAAACTACAAGCCTGCCTTTGACGTTTACAGAACGCAGAAGGCGATATCGTTCATAAAGAGAACATTTCAGGACAGACTCGCGGCGGCGCTTAATCTGAAGCGAGTTTCCGCGCCTCTTTTCGTCACCGAGAGCTCGGGTCTTAACGATAACCTCAACGGCACCGAGCGCCCCGTTTCCTTCGACATTCCCGCAGTAGGCGAGTCTGCCGAGGTCGTGCATTCTCTTGCAAAATGGAAAAGACTTGCCCTTAAGGAATATAACTTCTACGTAGGCAACGGTCTTTACACCGATATGAACGCTATAAGACGCGACGAGGAGCTTGACAATATTCATTCGATATACGTCGACCAGTGGGACTGGGAAAAGGTTATCACGCGCGGTGACAGAAACCTCGCGTACCTGAAGGGCATCGCACAGACTATCGTAAACGTCATCTGCGACACCTGCGACCTGTTCCGCGTTGATTTTCCCGAGGCAGGAATCTCGCTTTCCCGAGATATGGCGGCTATAACCACCGCTGAGCTCGAGGATATGTACCCCGATATGACTTCCAAGGATCGCGAGGACGCCTTTCTCCGCGAGCACAAAACAGCCCTTATTATGCAGATAGGCGGAAAGCTCAAAAGCGGTAAGCCGCACGACGGCAGAGCCCCCGACTACGACGACTGGGAGCTTAACGGAGATATTATGTTCTTTAACGAGCGCCTTGACCGTGCGTTTGAGATTTCCTCTATGGGAATCCGCGTTGACGAGGCATCTCTCGACCGTCAGCTCCGCGAGCGCGGCTGTGACGACAGACGCACCCTTCCTTTCCATAAGATGCTTCTCGCAGGTGAGCTTCCTCTCACCGTCGGCGGCGGTATCGGTCAGTCCAGACTCTGTATGCTTATGATGGGCTCGGCACACATCGGAGAGGTTCAGTCGAGCGTCTGGGATAAAGACACTATCGAAGGCTGCTCCGCGGCAGGCATCAGACTTCTGTAAATAATAACACCGATTTTGTAAACCTTGCGTTACAAAATCGGTGCTTTTTTATTTTATCTTTCTGTATTTCGCAGGAGACATTCCGACGGTTTTCTTGAAGATTTTCGAAAAGTAGGTGTAGTTGGATATGCCGACCTCCTCGGCAATCTCATACGCACTCCTCTCTGTGTTGCTGAGCAGGTCCTTGGCGAGTGCGATTCTTCGCTCGGTGACGTATTCGTTTACGGTTTGCGCATAGAAGCTGCGGAAGCTGTTGTAAAGGAAATTCTTGGACACGAAAAGGGCAGAGCAGAGCGCCTTCACCGACAGGTCAGCGCGCAGATTGTCATTTATGTACTTGGTCGCGCGGATTATGAAGTCGTCGTAGTCTATCTCTATTGCATTCTCGAAAACGAGTCGGGAAACGAGGTGCAGGAGTGCGTCGTACTGCTCTTTGGTGAGGTAGGTCATCGTTTGGTAGTACTCGCGCATCTGTTCCGTGTCAAGCCCGTATTCCCGAAGCTTCTTTTCGGTAGCCCAGTCGAGCACGGTCGACATTCGCACCCTTCCTATCATAATATATCCGACCACAAGTCCGCTTTTGAGTATCGGCACTCCCGTGTCGCAGAGCCCCGCGTGGCAGATGTGGGCGTAGGGGCGCTTTTCCGCTGCCGCTCGCGCGAGCATATTCATGTCGCAATCGTTGCAGTTTTTTGTTCCGCCTGCCGTCATCTGAAGGGCTGAGCAGTAAACGCCGTTGTTACCGTTATTAATGTAGAGATATTTGAATTCGGTATCAAATATACCCATAGAAAGTCCGGTGAGCGTGCACAGGTCGTCAATCGTGTTCTTTAGTTTTGCTATATCGTACTTTATCTCCATACTTATGCACCCCCTCTGAATTTACTGCTTTTATAATACTACAACGAGGCGAAAAAGTCAACAAATTTTCTATATTTTCAAAATTTGGGAAGATATGGCAAGTATGTGGGAAGATATTCGACTTGCTTTTTTGGGGGATTTGTTATATAATTCTCTTGTAATAATTTAAAATATTAACTTTGGAGGAACGTGTATATGTTAAACGCACTCTTGCTCGCCGTCGTTACCATTGGTATCTCGGCTCAGGGCATAATTAAAAAATTCTACAACGTGAAGGTGAACAACAGGGGCGTTTTTGCTTTCAGCGCTCTCTCTATTCTCACCGCCTGTCTGTTTTTCGTTTTCTCGAGCGGCTTTAAGCTTAATTTCACCGCCGAGATAATTCCGTGGTCGCTCGGCTTTGCGCTCTGCTACGGTGCGTCCGCCGTCACGAGCTTCTATGCTATTATGCACGGCTCGCTCTCGCTCACCTCGCTTGTTACCTCATACTCGCTCATAATCCCGACCTTCTACGGTCTGTTTTTCAATAAGGAGTCGGTTAACGTATTTTTCTGGATAGGCTTCGGCATACTCTGCGTCAGTCTTTTCCTTATCAATTCAAAGCTCGGCGCAAAGAAGGACGGCTCGGAAAAGGGAGAGGAGATAAAGATTACCCTCACCTGGGTAATATTCGCGCTCGTTGCCTTCGTCGGAAACGGTCTTTGCTCGACAATTCAGCCTGCCGCCGTCGCCGCGTTTACCACCGAATATTCGGACGAGTTTATGATAGTCGCGCTGCTTGTCGTTACCGTTATAATGCTCTGTATGGCGTTCTTCACCGAGAAAAAGGATATAGTGCCCTGCACTAAAAAAGGCTGGTATTGGATGGCGCTGTGCGGTATTGCAAACGGCGTCGTCAACCTGCTCGTTATCGTACTTTCGACGAGAATGAACTCCTCGCTTATGTTCCCGATAATCTCCGCGGGCGGAATAATACTCACCTGGGTCGTTTCGCGCTTCTTCTATAAAGAAAAGCTCTCTCTCGGGCAGAACGTCGCACTCGTTCTCGGAATAGCGTCGGTCGTGCTTATGAACATATAAAGCCGCCGAAGCAGTCGATACACAAAGTATAAATAAAGTATAAATAAAGGAGATTTTTAGATGGAAGAATGGAAGGTTGAGCTCTCGGGCTCGAAGGCAGGCTATGCGGAGAATAACGCAAACCCCGATTGGCAGAGACCCAAGACGACAAGAAGATACATAACTCCCCCTATGTCCGAGAGGCTCTATACTCTCTGGCGCGAGGGAAAGGTTGCCTTTGGCGAGATGGACGTGGCAACCACCACGAGAATTTACAAGAGCACTATAACCTCGGCAGGTCTTTGGTTCCTTCACGG
>JAZOMD010000122.1:0-5424 GCA_045653745.1 Eubacteriales bacterium
AAAAGAGAAGCGGCACTCCTTGAAATAGAGCAGGAAATGATAGAGCGTGCCGAGTTTTTCCGCTCGCAAAACAAACTGATAGAGGCACAGCGTATCGAGGAAAGAACGCGCTACGACCTCGAAATGCTCCGAGAGGTAGGCTTCTGCTCGGGAGTAGAGAACTATTCGCGCGTGCTCGCAGGCAGAGCACCGGGCTCTACGCCCTACACCCTGCTTGACTATTTCCCCGACGACTTTATAATGTTCATAGACGAGTCGCACGTCACCCTTCCGCAGGTAAGAGGAATGTCGGGCGGTGATTTTGCCAGAAAGAAAAATCTCGTTGATTTCGGCTTTCGTCTTCCGTCTGCCTTTGATAACAGACCCCTCTTTTTCGAGGAGTTTGAGGAGAAGATAAGGCAGGTCGTCTTCGTCAGCGCAACTCCCGGTCCCTACGAGGCGGCTGAAAGCTCCAGCACCGTCGAGCAGCTTATCCGTCCGACCGGACTTATCGACCCCGAAATCTCCGTCCGTCCCATCGAGGGGCAGGTCGATGACCATATCGGAGAGATAAGAGAAACCGTCGCCCGAGGCGAAAAGGTGCTCGTAACCACGATGACGAAAAATATGGCAGAGGACCTCACAGAATACCTCTCTACCCACGGCATAAAGGTGAAATATATCCACCATCAGGTCGAGACCATAGAGCGTATGCAGATAATCCGCGACCTGCGACTTGGAGAATTCGACGTCCTCGTCGGAATTAACCTTCTCAGAGAAGGTCTCGATATCCCCGAGGTCTCTCTGGTTGCAATACTCGATGCCGATAAAGAGGGCTTTTTGCGTAGCGAAACCTCTCTTATACAGACCGTAGGCCGTGCCGCGAGAAACCTTAACGGACACGTCATAATGTACGCAGATACTATAACCGGCTCTATGCGTGGAGCAATAGACGAGACTAATCGCCGCCGCGCTATACAGAAGAAGTATAACGAGGAGCACGGAATAACCCCCGAGAGCGTAAAGAAAAAGGTCGCCGAGGTTATCGAGATAGGCAAGAAGGCGAAGCCCGACCATAACGAAAAGAAGTTCTCTCGCCTCGAGAGAGAAAAGATGATAGAGTCGCTTACCGCAGAAATGCGCGAGGCGGCAAGAACGCTCGAGTTCGAAAAGGCGGCATATATCCGCGACAGAATTAAGGAACTTAAAAATTCAAAATAAGAGGAAAAAAGACGGAAAATGTCAAGAAATATTGTCATTAAAGGCGCAAGAGCGAATAATCTTAAAAATGTCAGCGTAACAATACCGCGCGATAAGCTCGTCGTTCTGACGGGCCTTTCGGGTAGCGGAAAGTCCTCGCTCGCCTTTGATACCCTTTACGCCGAGGGACACAGACGCTTCGTCGAGAGCCTCTCGTCCTATGCGAGAATGTTCATTGGACAGATGGACAAGCCCGAGGTTGACCTCATAGAGGGCCTCTCTCCTGCTATCTCCATAGACCAGAAGACCACCTCGAAGAATCCGCGCTCCACCGTCGGCACAGTAACCGAAATATACGATTATCTTCGACTCCTCTATGCGCGTGTAGGCGTGCCTCACTGCCCCGTGTGCGGTAAGGAAATATCCCAGCAATCGCTCGACCAGATAGTCGACCGCATAACCGCGCTCCCCGAGGGCACGCGCTTTATGGTGCTCTCTCCCGTGGTTCGCGCACAGAAGGGTATGCACGAGAAGGTGCTCGCAGAGGCGCGTAAGTCGGGCTACGTCCGTGTGAGAGTTGACGGAAATATGTACGAGCTCTCCGAGGAAATCACCCTTGATAAAAATATCAAGCACTCGATTGATATAGTAGTAGATCGTCTCGTGTGCCGCCCCGATATCCGTTCGAGACTCTCCGACTCGGTTGAGTCTGCAATAAAGGCGTCGGACGGCAGAGTAAATATACTCGTAGTCAACCGTGACGGAAGCGACGGCGAGGAGCTCGAGTTTTCGCAGAAATACGCCTGCGAGGAGCATGGCATCAGCTTTCCCGAGCTCGAGCCGAGAATGTTTTCCTTCAATAACCCGATAGGCGCCTGCCCCGAGTGTGCCGGAATCGGAAATATGCAGAGAATTTCCGTAAAAAAGCTTATCCCAAATAAAAAGCTTTCTCTTGCAAACGGCGGTATCGCGGCAAACGGCTTCAAAACTATGACCGATGAGTCGTGGACGGGCCCCCTCGTTTCGGCAGTAGGTAAGGAGTACGGCTTCACTCTCGACACCCCTCTTTCCGACTTTACGCCCGAGGCTATGGACGCTCTTATGTACGGCACGGGTGATAAGACCTACACCGTCAGACGCTATTTTGGCACGTCTTCCAAGGTGCAGACCACGACCTTTGACGGAATAGTCCGAATAATAGAGAAGCGTATGAGAATGGCAGGCGGTGACTACTACCAGGAGTTTGTCGAGGAGGTTGCTTGCCCGAGGTGCGGTGGCAGAAGACTTTCGGATATGGTGCTCGCAGTAACCGTCGGCGGTCTTAATATAGACGAAATCTGCCGCCTCTCCATAGATAAAATGCTCGCATTCGTTGAAGGGCTTACCTTTGGTGAGTCGGAGGCGAAAATAGCTAAAGAAATACTCAAGGAAATAAAAGCAAGACTTAATTTCCTCGTCAGCGTAGGACTTGATTATCTTAATCTTGCAAGAACCGCAGGCACTCTTTCGGGCGGTGAGGCGCAGAGAATACGCCTTGCAACGCAGATAGGCTCCTCGCTTACGGGAGTGCTCTATATACTCGACGAGCCCAGTATAGGTCTTCACCAGAGAGATAACGGCAAGCTCATAAATACTCTCAAAAATCTGCGCGACCTTGGCAACAGCGTAATAGTCGTCGAGCACGACGAGGACACTATGCGCGAGGCAGACTTTATAGTCGACGTCGGACCCGGCGCAGGAATACACGGCGGAGAGATAGTTGCCGCGGGCAGCCCTCTGGAAATTGCCGCGTGCGAGGGCTCGGTTACGGGTGCATACCTCTCGGGCAGAAAGAAAATTGCCATTCCGAAAACTCGCCGCAAGGGAAGCGGTGAATATATAAACATCGTAGGCGCAAGCGAAAATAACCTCAAAAATGTAAACGTAAGTATACCTATCGGCACGTTTACTGCCGTCACGGGCGTTTCGGGAAGTGGAAAATCTTCTCTTGTAAATTCGATTCTTTACAGAACTCTTGCAAGAGACCTTAACCGCGCAATAACCTATCCCGGCAAGGTCGAGAGCGTTACGGGTCTTGAGCATCTTGATAAGGTTATAGCCATAGACCAGAGCCCGATAGGCAGGACTCCGCGCTCTAACCCTGCAACCTACACAGGTCTCTTTACCGATATAAGAAACCTCTACGCTTCTACAAAAGATGCTAAGGCGAAGGGCTACGACGCAGGCAGATTTTCCTTTAACGTGCGCGGCGGAAGATGCGAGGCGTGCGAGGGCGACGGCGTAAAGTGTATCGAAATGAACTTCCTGCCCGACGTCTACGTCAAGTGCGACGTTTGTAAGGGCAGGCGCTATAACCGCGATACCCTTGACGTCAAGTACAAGGGCAAGAGCATATACGACGTGCTTGAAATGTCGGTAGAGGAGGGAATATCCTTCTTCGAGGGACTTCCTCCGCTTCAGAGAAAGCTTTCCACGCTTTTCGAGGTAGGTCTCGGATATATTAAAATAGGACAGTCCTCGACCACCCTTTCGGGCGGTGAGGCGCAGAGAGTAAAGCTTGCTACAGAGCTTGCAAAGCGCTCTACCGGAAAAACGATATACATTCTCGACGAGCCCACCACGGGTCTTCACACAGAGGACGTCGCAAAGCTTGTCGGAATACTTCAGCGCCTTGCAGATGCAGGCAATACCGTCGTAGTCATAGAGCATAACCTTGACCTCATTAAAACTGCCGATTATATAATCGACCTCGGTCCCGAGGGCGGTGACGGCGGCGGAACTATCGTTGCTGTCGGTACTCCCGAGGAGATTGCCGCCTGCCCCGAGTCGCATACCGGCAGATTTATCAAGGAAAAGCTGGAGAGTGCAAAATGAATTACGGGGCTTTAAAGAAATACGATATAGCAAACGGCGAGGGAATTCGCGTAAGTCTTTTTGTCAGCGGCTGCCGCAATAGATGCAAGGGCTGCTTTCAGCCCGAAACCTGGGATTTTAATTACGGCGTGCCGTTTACCGAAAAGACCGAAGATGAGATTTTTTTGCTTCTCGAAAATCCGTCCGTAAAAGGTCTCACCCTTCTTGGCGGAGAACCGATGGAGCCCGAAAATCAGCTAACGCTTCTCCCGTTTCTTAAAAAATTCAAGGAGCGCTTCCCCACGAAGACCGTCTGGATTTATACGGGCTACCTCTACGAAGAGCTCCTCGGGAAAATGCGGGCGCATCACGCAGCACTCGATATAACTCCCGAGCTTTTATCCCTTGCGGATATCCTTGTGGACGGAAAATTCGAGGAAGATAAGGCGCGCCTCGGGCTTCGGTTCCGCGGCTCGGAGAACCAGAGAATTATAGACCTAAGTAAAACGCGCGAGCGCGGAGAAATAGTTATCTGGCAGGGTGTCTCAGAGGATAAAAAATACAGTTAACCCCGACCCGTTACCTAAAAAAACGGTTATCGGACGTCGGAAAGTGAGAATAAGTGCCTGCTTAAAGCGGCAGAATGGAGAATTTATATGAAGGTTAAAATTAAAATACTCGACGAGCGTGCCACCACCCCGACGTACGGCACGGAATATTCCGCAGGAGCAGACCTTTATAATCTTAAAGGCGAGAGCGTCGTTATTCCTGCGCATAGTACGGTTCTTATAAAAACGGGAATCTCCATAGAAATTCCCGAAGGCTATTGCGGTCTTATCTTCGCTCGCTCAGGGCTTGCAACCAAAAGGGGTCTTGCCCCTGCAAATAAGGTCGGCGTAATAGACGCAGACTACCGCGGAGAAATTATGGTTGCCCTACATAACCACACCGACAAGGACGCTACGGTAGACGGCGGCGAGCGCGTTGCTCAGCTTGCAATAGTGCCGTTCCTTAAAGCTGATTTTGAGCTTTCCGACGAGCTTTCCGACACCGCACGCGGCGCGGGCGGCTTCGGCTCAACGGGAGCTAAATAAAGAAAAACGCGCGTATTTGACAACTAAAGCTTGCAAATACGCGCGTTTTTATCTTAAAAATAATCTTTTGTAAAATATATATCCTTTTTCGGAATTTTGAATTCCTTGCCGTCGAGGTAATCGAGAGCCGTCTTTTCCTCTTTGTTGAACGAAAAGCGCAGGCGGTACGAATAGAGGGCTTGGAACTTATATCCGCGTGCTCGGTCGGCCTTGTTTATGCCGTACTTTCCGTCACCCACAAGTGGGTGTCCAACGTGCGCCATATGCGCCCTTATCTGGTGCGTTCTGCCCGTAAGCA
>JAZOMD010000123.1:0-18541 GCA_045653745.1 Eubacteriales bacterium
CGCGAATCGAGGCGCATCTTTACCGAGCATTCTCTGCAGACGCTCGAGCACCTTCACAACTTCCCCTCCGTCCTCTATTACACGGTTTTCAACGAGGGGTGGGGGCAATTCTCGGCGGATAAGATGTATAGAATAATCAAAAACGCCGACCCGACGAGAATAGTGGACGCGACTTCGGGTTGGTTTACAAGGCATCAAAGCGACGTGGATTCAAGGCACGTGTATTTCAAGCGCGTAAAGCTCAGAGGCACACCGAAAAGGCCTCTGGTTATAAGCGAGTTCGGCGGATACTCTCACAGAGTTTCGGGACATCTTTTCGGAAGTGCGAACTACGGATACAAGCAATTCGAGAATAGGGACGAGTTCGAGGACGCTTTTCTCACTCTTTACGGCGAAGAAATTCTTCCGCTCATAAAGAGGGGTGTATCGGCGCTTATTTATACTCAGCTATCCGACGTGGAAGATGAAACGAACGGACTCATCACCTATGACAGAAGGGTGATAAAAATCAACGAGGAGCGCGCAAGGAGCGTTATGGAGACACTCAGCGCGCAAATCGGAAAAGACAAGGAAAATTAAGGAATGAAAAAGCTGCATTTATTTATATCCCCACTTTTTATGTATCTTACGGAAATTCCGCTGATAGGATTGCTTATAGCCGCGATAGCCTTTAACGACAATGCAGGCGGTGCGGTGAAGCTCTACCCTCTTATCGTTGCGGTGAGCGCTGCAATAATCTTTATCATTGTATTTCTTTTCAGAATGGTCGTTATCTCCACAGAAGAAATACGCGCGGTAGGTCTTTATTCATCAAGAGATAAGGCTATTATAAATAAAGGTAAGACGCTCATTCTCACTCTCAGAGAATCGGGAAGACTTATCGTCACTCTGTTCGGCAACGACGGAGAGCGCCCTGCGCTCGATTGGACCTCGAAAGAGGACTACGTTCCGATAGACATAAATCTTTTCAAGGAAAAGGTAGAGGGCAAATACAGGAGTGTGCGGCGCGTACTACGCTACTTTGGCCTGCCGAAAGAGGATATTTGTGATGTAATCGCTCTCGACTTTTTCGAGAAGGATTACGACGGATTTACGGTAAGGGCAGAAAATGGCGATGCCAAGATAATCTACATAAGATTTAACGAAACGCTTTAATAAAAGAATGAGTCCGGAGAAGCAACCGCTTCTCCGGACCGTTTTTATTCTGAGATTTTATTAAGGATTTAAAATTTGATGCGGAACGGTTTTCCTCATATCCTCAACGCTGAGCCTTCCTTTGGGATAGCGGCGCGAAGACTTAAGATTGAATTTCGTACCGTCGGGCGGTACGGGCTTTTTATCCGCCGACGAAAGGTCTATTCTTCCCTTGGGCAAAACCTTCTCGGGAGTCAACACCTCGTCGTCCTCGGGCGTGCGGTCGAAGATAGGAGCAACGATGCTCGCCTCGGACGCATCTTTCGAAGAAGTGTCGGCATCAAACGCTTCACCGTCAAGCGAAGCCTCGGGCGCATCTTCCGTATCATCATCAGAGCCAAGCACGTCCTCACCTGCCATAAACACGGTTACGGGAACGTCAAGCTCGGACGCCTTGATAATCTTACGCTCCTCGATTACAGGCTTTACAACACCGCTCGGGCGCTTGACATCGGGCGATGCTTTCGCTATATCGCCGTCGGGCGAGGGGCTCGCCTCGGGTGCGTTTGCCACAACGGGTATGTCCTGAGTCTCTGGTGCACTCATAGCCGCAGCTATTGCTCCAACTGCCAGAGTCTCTGCAATCGGACTCGCCTCTGCGATGGGTGCTGCTTCAGCGACTATTTCCTCAATAGGAGCTTCCGCGATAGGCGCTGCTTTGGCGGCCACTTCCTCAACAGGAGCCTCTACGATAGGCGCTGCCTCAGCGGCTATTTCCTCAATAGGAGCTTCTGCGATAGGCGCTGCTTTGGCGGCTACTTCCTCGATAGGAGCCTCTACGATAGGCGCTGCCTCAGCGGCTACTTCCTCGATAGGAGCCTCTACGATAGGCGCTGTTTCAGCGGCTATTTCCTCAATAGGAGCTTCTGCGATAGGCGCTGCTTCAGCGACTACTTCCTCAATAGGTGCCTCTACGATAGGCGCTGCTTTGGCGGCCACTTCCTCGATAGGAGCCTCTGCGATGGGCGCTGCTTTGGCGACCACTTTCTCAACAGGAGCCTCTACGATAGGCGCTACTTTGGCGGTCACTTCCTCAACAGTAGCTTCTGCTATAGGCGCTGCTTTGGCGGTTGCTTCCTCAACGGTAGCTTCTGCGATAGGCGCTGCTTTGGCGGTTGCTTCCTCGATAGGAGCTTCTACGATAGGTGCTGCTTCATCGGTTGCTTCGACAACAGGAGCCTCTGCGATGGGCGCTGCCTCAACAGAGGGCGCTTCAACGGTAGCGGCTGCGAAAGCGGCCTTTTTCTTTTCTGCTACAACATCATCTTTGAGGCTTTTCGCCTTTTTCTCTGCCGCGTTTGCCTTCTGCTTTGCCTTATCGGCTTTGAGTACAGGCTCGTCGGCAACAGGAGCAACGGTGGGAATATCCTTTGCCGTAATCTCGACGGGCGTATCGTCAGCCTTGATAACGGTCTCGGTCTCTTGCTCCTTCTCGGGAGTGTTGAGGTAAGGAAGGTCAATTTCCTTCGCCTGGTCGCGGGGTGCCTCGGTCTCCTGCACGGGTGCGGATTCCTTAACCTCTGCTACGCGCTCCTTTACGGAATCGGCTCTCTTCTCGGAAATATCCTCGGGAGCTGCGACAGATTTCGCAACTGCGGGTGCGTAAGCGAGCTGCTCCTTAACCGTGAGCGCAGGCGCCGCCTTAGCTTCCTTGGTGATGGGCTCTGCCTTCACCTCGGTCTGGACGACTTCAATGCGCGCACTGCTTTCCTTCTCTGCCGCTTTGCCTGCGGCGAGGTCTTCCTCGTTTATTCTGGTAACCGAATAAGCGCCCATGCTTCGCGGCGCGGAATTAACCTTTCGAAGAGATGCACTCTCTCCGTCGCCAAAGCGTTCAACGACGGAAATATGCGAGCCGGGAAGCGGTTTTCTCGTCTCTCGGAAGGTTTTTTCTGCGTGATTCTCCGAAATCTGCATAATATTCAGAGTCGCAATACTGCTTGCGGGTGCCATCGGCTTTATAGGTGCGGAAATTACTATATGGTCGGGTGCTTTACCGTCTACGTAGACGGTAGGGCTTTTCGCCCAGCTTACCTTCTTCAAATCCTCGTAGAGCTCAGCCGTATCGTTTACCTGCGCACGCCTGGCATAGTATCCCCCTTTTTTTCTGCGCTTGGCAATGAGAATAATCAGAGTGATTATGATCAAAAGCGCGAGTAAGAGGAGAAGAAGCTTGGAATCGAAGCTGTCGTCATCGGAGCCCGTGGGGGGCACGGGAACGACAGGATCGTCCGGGGTGGGGGGTGTTTCGGGTTCGATATGCTCGGTAGCTATTGCGAAAATCGAGAAGTGAGAGGTCTCGAAGGTTACTTCCGTTCCGTCCTCGGAGATATCCGATGTGACGTCAACGTGCTCGGTAACAGAGGGGTCAATGTACACAATCTCGAGCTTCTCGAGGTCTATACCCTCGGGAACCTTGAAGGTTACCTTAAAGACTGCTCCCTCGGGATAATCGGGAGTTACACCCTCCTCGTTCTCGAAGATTACGTCGTATGCCACGGCTACCTTCATTTTTCTTCCGTCGACAAGCGGAATTATATCGTATCCGCTTACAAGGGAGACCTTCATATTATAGCCAAGAAGATGGCCTTCGCTATCCTTGACCTTTACGTAGATTCCGTCCTCGTCAAAGATATATTCATCCTTTTCAACAGGAACGGGTACGGGAACTATCTCCCATTCGATAGAAGGGGGGAAGGTCGACTCAGAGGAGCTCTCGAGCGTGTAGCAATCCTCGAGCGCGTATTCCTCATCTCCGTCAACAACTACGAACTTTTCAAACTCTGCGGTGTACTTTCCTATCTCGGTTGCCGCGTTGATGCTCTCCTCGGAATATCTCGCCTCTATGAGGGGATAATCCTCGAAGCCAACGAGGACTACGGAGTGCTCCTCGCCGTCATAGACGAAGGGCTCGGTGTAATTCCAGTGAACGTCCGATGCATCGAAGACCGCCTTATTTACCTTTACAGCGACGGTTACCGCAGAGGACGAGAGAAGATAGTTGGGGTTAGTGCCAAGCGAAAGATTTGCGGTCACGGTGTAATCACCGGGAAGCTTTATTTCTTCGGCAGAAGCACCGCCGAGGGTTACGGAGTAATCTATCTCCAGATTTGCATCGGGTGCAAGCGTTCCCGAAAGGGTAGGTGCGGAGTGTGCCTCACCGTTGAAGGTGAATTCGGTATCGCCGGACCAAGAGAGGTTTCCGACATTGAGCGTCTTGGGAGTGATATTCACTCTGACTATACCGCTGATTTCACGCTCCAAGCCCTGCTCGGTAACCGAAACAGTCCATTTATATACAGCAGACTCTACGTTAGTAAAGGTGCGCACGTACACGCCGTCAAGCTCGGGAATCGGCTCAAGAGCAGCAACGTTCTGCTTCTCCCAAACGACGGAAGGATTAAGGGCACTTCCCAAGACGAGCTCTACCGTATGCGAGCTGCCGTAAGCATACTCGCCCGAGATAGTTATATCGGAAGGGTTGGTGACGGCTACGCCGTTATAGAGAACGAGCACTGTGAACTCGTTTATGATATGCCAATCGAGGGTTGCACTCTGCTGATTTCCGTAAATGACGTAGTTTGGATCCTTGACGGTAACAGAAGCGGTGTAGCTGCCCACCGCGCTTGCCGTGCAATACTCGGTATCAAAAATATCCAAAACGGGCTTGCCGAGTATGGTATCTTTTACAACGGTATGCTCGTTGCCGTCGTACTCAATGATATAAGGATTGGTTGAATCAAATACGGAGTAATTCCATATATCGCTGAGGTATACGGTAACGGGACTGATTTTTACGGTAACTCTATCCGTATAAACTACGTCGGATACGCCGCCCACGGTATAATAGACGACTGCGTAATATTCACCGCTCTCGCGAACGTTACGAACGATGTAGGTCGCTTCGGTGGAAACGAGAGTTCCGGGAGCAGAGGAATTCTCTGCGTAATACCACTCGACCTTGGTAGTCTCTGCAAGGCGCTCATTGAGGGTCGTGCTGAGAACGTAATACTTATCGTCGGAATAGGTTGCATCTACTGCAGGATACTTAACACCTGCGTTATCGGTGATATCTATATCGGCAATAACGGTGGGTGCTTTCACCTTAGCGTAAATTGCACCGAGTCCCTCGGGCGAATTATCGTAGAGGAATACCGCCTCACCGAACTCGTTTCTGACGGTTATACGGCAAGAGAAAACGTACTCGCCTATTTCGGTAACTTTGATAGTGTTGCCTTCGTGATAAAGTGCGCCGGTAGCAAGCTCGCCTTTATACCACTCTACGGTAACAACGGTCGTTTCGGGATTCTGCCACGTGGGTCCGTAAACCACGTTGGCAACGAGCTCGTGCGGCTGTGCATCGTAGATGAACTCGCGGTCGTCGGGGCTGATGCCTGCGGTTACGTCCTGCGTGAGAACTGCGTGAAGGACTATATCCTCGTCGGGCATTACGGTAACCATCTCGCCGGCGTCGTTAAACCAGCCGTCAATCGGGATACCCAAATAGTCGGTAATTCCTGCAAACTTCTGCGGATCGACACCGGTCGGAAGGAAGCCTACTCTGTGCTCAACTTTGCCGAGCATATAGGTAACCTTGGCAACGCCCGGAACCTTCACGGTAAGGTCGAGAGTTCCGCTGATACTGTCGCCGAGTGCCTGGGTTATAAGGTCGAGGACATAGACCGCCTCACCCTTATATTTCTCGGGGCATTTCTCGAGAATCTTTCTGCTTAAAAGAATAAGATTGACAGAGAAGCCGCTGTCCACGCGGAATTCGGCATATCCGTTATTCTGACCGAGGTAGAGGTCGGAAATCTTTTTATCCTTAAGGTCTGCGGGAATTCTTGCGTAAATTCCGTCAACGTAGCGTGCCGCCACAGCCTTTATTCTATCAAATCTTGCCTCGTTTGCATCAAACTTTGCAAGTATCTTGTCGTTTGTGATGGTAGTGTAATCGTATTTCGCCTTTACTCTGTCAAGAAGGTCGCGAAGGCGTGCGTTGGAATCTGCAAGACTGTCAACCTCACGGATAAGCGCCTCGAAGTCTACCGCCTCGAGCATAAGCCTTGCCTCATCAAAGGTAAGCTCGTCAAAGAACTTCTTTGCTCCGCTAAGGTCGCCGAGTGCAAGAGAATAAATCTTCTCCTTAAGGGAATCGTCTATAACGGTGCTATTCAAAACTCGTCTGAGCGCCGCCGTAGCAATTTCGGGTGCGATAAGCTCTGCGGTGAGATTACCGTCGGAATAAGAGAGCGCTATGTGATTATCGAGGATTACCGCGAGCGCGTTTATCTTCGAATAAATCTCGGAATACTTCTCGTCGGGATCAAGTCTCAGAACAAAGTCGAACGAAACGTCACCGAACGACGACTCAACGAAAAATTCAAAGCAAAGCTTCATCTTATCGGGAGTCATCTCTGCTATATCGGAAAGAGTGGGAAGGTCCTTAAAGATAGCTATAAGAGCATCACTCTTTACGCTTCCCGACTGAAGAACCGCTCCGCCGACGAATTCGCCGTCGCCGTTAAGGTCTGCTTTTACGCTGATGGTTTCGAGTGCGGTAAGCAAATCCTTTACGGTGATTTCCGGGGGCTTTTTCATAAGCTCGGTACGGGTGTCGGCGTAATTAACCTCGCCGTTATAGAGAAGGAGCGCGCACACGTAGGCTATACGGTGGTCAAGCTCGGCAACCGCCTTATCCGCGGCACTGCCAACGCCCGTTCCGCTTCCCATTCCGAAAAGAGCTACGAGCGCCTCTCCGAGAAGCGAGCCGCTGCCAAGCACGGTGTCTATTACAGCGTCCTTGTCGCTCTCATCGAGCTCGGTCATAACGTAGGATATGATATCGTCAACGTAAAGCTCAAGGTCGCTCGAGTTAGCGTAAGAAGAGAAAAACTCCGAGGCAATCTCGCCTTCAAGTCTTGCGAGCTCGCCGTTTATATAGTCGTCGAGAACGGCTCTGTTCTCGGGCTTACTTAGTTCGGTAAGAACGTCCTTTTCCGTTACAGAATTCTTGAACGCCTCGTAATCGGCTCTTTCGAGTCCGAGATTGTCGGTATTCTTGAAGTAGCTAAGATCCTTGCCCGAAATAGCATCCTCAAAATCGGAACCGCGATAGTCCTGATAGATCTCAAAGAGGCGTGCCTCGTCGGTTTCGCCCGTAGCTTGGGAAATTTCGTCCTTGCACTCCGAGAAGACGAGGGATTCAATGCTTGCGTAAACGGCTGCGTATTTGTCAGCATCGGCAAGAGAGGTGCCAACGGTGCTCTTGTAGTCTATGTAGCTGTCAACTCTCTCTGAAACGAAGCTGTCAAGGAAGCCGTCTATTATGGAAAGAAGTTTGTCTCCGTGCGTCCATTCGCCACCGAGCTTATGCTCGACGTAATCGTTCTTGAGGGTTGCGATGTAATCGGAAACGTAGCCCGACATTACCTCGTACGCCTTTTTCTCAAAGCCCTCTGCAAGGGTCGGAGCGATTCCGTCCGTCATAAAGCTTATATAGCTGTTTACGCTCTTTTTGATAACCGAGTCGATGTAAGCGTCTATGTATTTATCCACGACGTTGTTCTGGTATTCGGGGTCGGGCGCGGATTTATGCTCAAGGTAGTCTTTTATTACCTCGGAGAAGTGAGTGCTGATAAACTCACCTGCGAAATCGTCGATAGCCGAGCCGCCGTGCTCCTCACCGTTAAGAACATCGGAGATATAATCCTCTATCGCCTGCTCCGCTATGCTTCTGACGTATCGCTCTATGAAGGAGTCGAGAGTGTTTTTGAGCTTTTCCTCAAGCTCGGTATTCGCCTCGGGAAGCTCCTCGGGAGCTATGACACCTGCGCTCACCGCGAGCGAGATGAGGTCGCATACGTGCTTAACGAGCCCTGCAACGGTAGCGTCATCGTTCATTATGTCGCCAAAGAAGGCAATATATCTGTCTGCAAGCTCGGGCTCGGAATAGTTCGAATCAACGTAGCCCTCAAGAGCCTTCTCCCAGACGGTATCAAGAGTAATACCGGCAACCGAAGACGAATCTCCGTCGGGAGTTACGGTATTATCACCCATCCAGGCATCCTTTATCTGGTCTATGATAACCGTCTCAAAGGCTTCGACAAGCTTTCCTATCACAGATGATATATCCGCCGTGTTGATAGAGAGAAGGGCGTCAATCTCGGGCGAAAGCGTAATTACGATTTCGTCCTCGGTGTATTTTATATCAATCCAATCGGGCGTCGAGCTCTCAGCCGAGCCAGCCGCGGATTCCTCCCTTCCCTCGGAGATATCAGCTATCCCCTCGGCGGTATAAGCCAGCGTAGGCAAAACCGCGCCGCAAATCATAATCAGCGTAAGCAGCATTGCCACAAATGACTTTTTAAAGTTACCGATTTTTTTCATTTACAAAGTACCCCTTTGTAGTTTATTTTCAAAAAATATAACGATATACGCACGCGCGTAGACGAATAGTTATACCTATTATAGCTATTATAACATCTTTGTAGACGAAAATCAATGGTTTTTCTAAAAAAAAGAAGTCGGAATACGCATTTTTTAGGCATTTGCCTGCGTATTCCGACCGTGTTCGGTTAATACCTAAGTCCTACGACGACGCATATGCCTGCAATTGCGAGAATGGCAAGCGCTGCGCCGACGATGATATAGCTTATATTCCATTCAAACGGAGCATCGGAGTCGGTGCTCTCGGACGGCGGTATCGGAGCTTTTTCAAACACCGCGGTATAAACCGCCTCACCCGTAACCTCCGAGACCTCGGGAGACCAGCCGACAAAGGTGTAGGTGTAGCCCTTTTCACCGAGCATTTTCGGGGGCTCGGGCGTATCGGGGAGCTCTCCCTCGATACAGTAAAGCGTGCGCACCGTTCTTCCGTCTGAAACGAAGGAAATTTTGTAGCGTACGTAGTCAACCTCGGCGTAAAGAACTATATCGTCTGCCGGCATAGTGAAGCGAGTAGATGTAAGCTCGGTTTCCTCGCCCTGTGAATTACGGTAATAGAGTCTTGTAAGCTTGAGCCCTTTTGCCAGCTCGACATCAACGCCGACCGAGCTTCCTATGGAAAAGGCGGTGCCGTCAAGCTTGATGGAAACGAGCTCGGAGGAAGGTGCTACTATTCTGTATTCATACTCGTGCACGTAGGACTCGCCGAAGAATGGTGAAAAGGAGAGAGCGTCGTCTTCAACGGCAAAGCGCATATAGTTTCTCACCCCGTCGTCCGAGACGGTATAAAGCCTTAATCTATCGTTGTATTCAAGAGACTGGGGCAAGGTGATTTTTATCTCTCGTGACACCGAAAGAGACCGCCCTTCCCCATCGAAGGCAAGGAGCGAATAGGAGTAAGAGCCGAGGCCTTCCGTAACGCTAAGCTTGATACGGGCAGCGCCCTTCTCCGAAAGCTCCTTTACCGTCAGATACGGAACGTCAATCACGGCGTATCTTGTAACGAGCCTTGCACCGCTTTTAAGGTAGGCTCTCGCCAGCAGCTCGGTCACAAGGAAATCACTGTCAAGCCCTGCGCTGTAATCCGCGGTGGGAACACCGTCGGGGAACGTCAGCTTTGCGCCGCCGCCACTCATCGGTATCAGGTATTCGCTGCCGAAGACGGCGGTGTAGACGGTATTCTCGGTTACCGCGCTTATCTCCTTATCCCAGCCGAGGAACGGATACTTTCGGAGCTCGTCCTCTGCCTTTACGGGAGAGGTGGGAAGGGGCGGAGCGTCACCGTAGCAAACCTCGTGACGGCGCTCTTCCCCGTCCACGATAACGAGAACCTCGTATTTCTTAAGGTGCTCGCGGAAGACGGGATAGAGGCGAAGATCGGATACAACCGCGTCAAGGCTCACGGCGTTACCGTCCGAATCCGCCCAGCCGACGAACTCATACGAGGCGCGCTCGTCCTCCTCTCGCGTGGGCAGCTCCGCTTCGTACAGAACAACGCTTCCGCTGTCAACCGTGACGGAATAGAGCTCGCCGCCGTCTCTATCCGTAAAGGTTACGGTAACGAAAGTGGGATTTACAAATTGTTTTTTCACCGAGCGTACGACGGTGTAATTGAGGTTATTTGTAAACTCTTCGTTGCAAAACGAGAGTTTTCCTGCCTCGTAGGCTTCTATAAGATTGATTTGCTCGGGAGTAAGAGTCGGCTCGTTGCCGGGCTCGGGAACGGCTGTGGGAGCATTGCCGGGATTTGAAACGGGCTCGGGGGGCTCACCGGGATTCTCCACCTCGACGACCTTGCTCGGCGGCTGTACGGCATCGGGCTTTTGGGGCTCGCTGACGGGGTCAGGAGCTATAGGCTCCTTCACCTCGCTCGGGAAGGCTGCGTCATAGGGCTCTGCCTTGTCGGTATCCTCGATAGGCTTTACCGAAAGTATTTCCATCAGGTTATATCCGTCTGCGGTAAGGTAAGACGGTGTATAGGTAAACTGCTTATATCCCTCAGCTCCGTTAGTTCCCTCTACCATCTCCTTCGGGACGCTCAGGACGGGAGTATCCGAAAGAGAGGTTGCTATGTAGTAGAGCTCGGCGAGAAGAATTCTGTATTTCTCGTCTCTTTCCTGCTCATATATAGCGGCTCTTATCGGGCCTATACGGTAGAGATAATCAAGAGAAATAAAGAGGTTCACAAAATTGTCTCTGAAATCCTCGTAGTAAGCGGCGTAATATGCGTAGCGCGCTTCCTCTGTTTCGAGGGCGAAATAGTCATCCATCAGGACGCGAACGCGCTCGGTTGCATCTCCTGCCATATCAATAACGGCAGACGGAGCGTTTACGATAGGGCTCTCAAGCGTGTCGCGATTTTCAAGAACGGTATCAACGGTGCCGCCGTTTATTGCAGAACGGGCGCTTCTTTTCAGATGCGTGAGCTTCAGATTGGTCAGCTCAACCGCGGCAAGCTGATTTCTGTAAGGGGTGACTGCCGAGATATAGGCTCTGTACCTTTCGTACTCGCTCGAATAAATTTTATAGAGGTTAAGATACTCGGCGTACTCGAGGCATTTTTTCTCATACTCCGAAAGAGCCGTGAGGTAAGCGTTGTAAGCCGCGCTTTGCTGCTCGTATTCGGAAAGGTCCTCAAGGTAGGAGTTGTACGCAAAAAGGAGCTCTGTATATTCGGTGTATTCCGTCATATAGCGCTCGTAAAGAGCGAGCTTTTCGTTATACACGCTAAGTTCTTCGAGATATTCGCCGTAAGCTTTCACTGCTTCCTCGTAATTACGGCAGGCAAGCCTATGCGCTTCCTTTATCACGGGTGCATCGTTATAGGCACGGTTTACGAGAGAAGCTGCAAAATCGGGCGTAACCGTGATATCGAGGGTGTATTCGACCTCGGCTGTACCGTCGGTATATCCGTCAATTTCCGAGAGAGTTGCAAAATATGTGCCTTCGGGAAGCAAGGTCAAAGGAGCCGACTTCCCTCCTGCGCGAGCAACGGTGGGAATCCAGGTAACCTCTCGCATATCCTCAGTGAGGTAGGAATAAGGCTTCGCGTAAAAGGAGAGCTCACCGTTTTCGAAATCAAAAATCACCGAAAACATACTCGAGGGTATACCGTTATCGTAAATCAGATGCGGAATATCCTCGCCCGAAAGCGAGTCAAGATACTCCCTCTCCTCTTTGCAAAGCTCCTCGCCTATCAGAAAGCTTAAGATATCGGCGCTGCTCTCTACCTTGTTATGCTGCGAGCCGGGACGGGAGAGATTTCCCTCCGAGGCAACGCCCAAAATCGGTGCCGCAAGGAGCAGAGCACCGAGAAATATTGAAAGCATTTTAATCACCGTTCGTTTCAAATCAAAGAACCTCGCTATATGGCTTTAGGAATATTATATCATTTCCGCGCGGTAAAATCAATAGTTTACAGCAAAAAGAGAAAAGGCGCAGTTTTCTGCGCCTTTTCACGAAGATAGGGTATTTTGTAAAACTTACTTAACCTTATTGAACTTAACTCCGTCGATTTTGATGTAATCAACGCCGCCCTCGGTGCCCTCTTTGAGAATGTGCTCGCCCTTGAAGTCCTCGATGCCCTCGGTACCGGTCGGGAATGTGAAGGTGATAAGAGTAACGCCGTCATCGCCCTCGGTAATGCTGTAGGTACCCTTGACGGTAAACTCTACGCCCAGGGTGTAGGTGATGGAAACGTTATTATCTTTATCAAACTCATAGACGGTGCTGCTTATGGTAATACCTGCCGCCTCAATCTTACTCTCGTACTTACCGGAGAGCTTCTTTTCCGTGCAGGACGCAAGAGACATAAGTGCACCGACGAGAAGGATGCAAATCAAAAGGGTGGAAACAATCTTCTTCATAATAAATAATTCCTTTCTGCGAAACTTTATTCGCATTTATATTGTAGCAAAAATTATCGGATATGTCAACATTAAAAATTGTGAAAATTTAATTGACAAGCGAGGAAGGTGAGACTATAATATATTATGGAAAACGAATTTGCACGGAGATTTTATGACTGTAAAAAACTTTTTCGGCCATCTTTCGGTGGTTATAAGACACAAGCACAAGGTATTTATAAACTGCTTGCGGTGCGGTATTCCCTTTCGAGGGCTGGTGCACGACCTTTCGAAATTTTCGCCGACCGAATTTTTTGAGAGCGTAAGGTATTTTCAGGGCAACCGCTCGCCGATAGGTGCGTGCAGACGCGCGACGGGGGTAAGCTACGCCTGGCTCCATCACAAGGGCAGAAACAAGCATCATCTCGAATACTGGACCGACCCCGACTGCACCGTGCAGCCGATGATGCCCTACAAATACGCGGTGGAATGTGTGTGCGACAAGCTCGCCGCGACGAAGACCTACGCAAAGAAAAATTACACCCCCGAGATGCCGCTTATGCACTGGCAGAAATACGGCAACAAGGTAAAGGCAAATCCAAAATCAATGGAATTTATCGAGCGTGTGTTCCTTGACATCATGCGCCTTGGTGAAAAGAGCGTAATGAACAAAAGGTATATGAAGAAAACCTATAAAGAAATCTGCCTAAAGGACGCTTAAATTCCGCCGCTTAACTTTATTTTGAGGGATTTTATAATGTCAGCTTTGAAAAAACTAAAGGATTTTGCCAAGACGAACGCGATTATGCTTATAGCCGCACTTCTTGCAATTATCACATCTTTTATAGTACCGCCCGACGGTCAGTATCTTGATTATTTTGATTTCAAGACGCTTACCTGTCTTTTCTGCGTTCTGGCGGTGGTATGCGCTCTTCGGAACATCAGATTTTTCTACACGCTTGCAAAGGCTATCGTCAGAAAATTCAAGAACGCAAGGCTTGCTATTCTCGTTCTCGTGTACGTCACCTTTATCGGCTCTATGCTGATTGCGAACGATATGGCACTGCTCACCTTCCTGCCGCTCGGCTACTTCGTTCTGCAAACGACGGGCAAGGAAAAATATATGGCGTGCACTTTTATTATGCAAAATATAGCGGCAAACCTCGGCGGTATGCTGACCCCGTTTGGAAATCCGCAAAACCTCTACCTTTACACGAAATTCAATATTCCCGACCTTGAGTTTATGGGAATTATGCTTCCGCCTTTCATAATATCGGTTCTTCTTATCACGGCGTGCTGTCTTTTCTTCGTCAAATCGGAGCCTCTCGTTATAGAGGAAAAAGCGGCGGCTCTTCCCGCTTTCAGAGTAATTATATATCTTATTCTCTTTGCCTTCTCGATACTGATTGTATTTAGATTTATCCCCTACCAGCTCGGGCTTGTAATTATTCCTCTTGCACTTCTTTTTCTCGACAGGCAGGCTCTGCTCGACGTGGATTACGGGCTTCTTTTCACCTTCGTATTCTTCTTTATTTTCTCGGGAAATATGTCGAGAATCGCGGTTGTACGCGAGTTTTTCTCCTCGCTTCTCGAGATAAACACGCTCGTCTTCTCTGCTCTTTCCTGTCAGTTTATAAGCAACGTTCCCTCTGCTATTCTGCTCCCGCAGTTTACCGACAATTACAGAGAGCTTCTGCTCGGAGTAAACATCGGCGGCGCGGGCACGCTTATTGCCTCGCTTGCAAGCCTTATAACCTTCAAGGAATATAACAAGCAAAATCCCGGGCACGTGCTTCGCTATATTCTGAAATTCACCGCCTTCAATTTTGCGTTTCTCGCTATTCTCATTCTGTTCTGCATTATTATATACGCGCCTCTTGCTATCCCGAGGCTGATAGGTCAATTTTTTCAAGAAATTATTTTTTTCAGTCAAAATTATTAAGGATTTATCATTTTTTTTGCGATAAAATGTACTCGAACACAAAATATAAAACGTCCGTTACGGACAGAGGAGGATTTTATGAAATATACCGATAAGGGTGTTGAAGGAATCAAGATAGCCTACGTTGGCGGCGGCTCTCGCGGCTGGGCTTGGGGTCTTATGAGCGACCTTGCTTCCGCAAAGGATATAAGCGGTGAGGTTGCACTCTACGACATCGATCTTGAGGCGGCACAGAACAACGAAATTATAGGCAACAAGTTTAACGACGCAGAGGGAACTAACTCCAAGTGGTCCTACAAGGCTACCTCTACTCTCGAGGAGGCTCTCACCGGAGCTGACTTCGTCGTTATCTCCATTCTTCCCGGCACGTTCGACGAGATGGCAAGCGACGTACATACGCCCGAGAAGTACGGCACCTATCAGTCGGTAGGCGACACTGCGGGTCCCGGCGGAATTATCCGTGCACTCCGTACCCTTCCTATGATTCAGGTTATCGCTAACGGCATCAAGAACTGCTGCCCTAACGCGTGGGTTATCAACTACACCAACCCCATGACCGTTATCACCAGAATGCTCTACAAGGTATTCCCCGAAATCAAGGCGTTCGGCTGCTGCCACGAGGTATTCGGTACTCAGAGACTTCTCGCGGCTATCCTCTCCGAGGAGTTTGGCTTCGAGGATATCAAGCGTCAGGACATCAAGGTTAACGTTATCGGTGTAAACCACTTCACCTGGCTCACCTCCGCAAAGTATAAGGATATAGACATCTTCCCCATTTACAAGAGGTATGCAAAGAAGTATGCAGAGAGCGGCTTCCTCAGTCCTCCTGACGACAACTGGATGAACAGCTCCTTCTCCTGCACTCAGAAGGTTAAGTTCGACCTCTTCAGCAGATACGGCTACATAGCAGCGGCAGGCGACAGACACCTTGCAGAGTTCTGCAACGGCGAGTGGTACCTTGCATACGGCGATAAGATAAGAGAGAAGTGGGGCTTCGCTCTTACCACCGTTGACTGGAGAAAGGAAAACCTCAAGGAAAGACTCGACAAGAGCAACAGACTCCGCACCGGCGAGGAAGCAGTTGCACTCAGAGAGACCGGTGAGGACGGTGTAAACCAGATCCGTGCACTTCTCGGTCTTGACGATATGATTACCAACGTTAACCTTCCCAACCGCGGTCAGATCCCGAACCTTCCTATGGATGCGGTGGTAGAGACCAACGCTTGCTTCAGAGACGATAGCCTTGATGCAATTTTCGCAGGAGAGATTCCCGAGTCCATCTTTAACCTCGTTGCAAGAGCGTCGAGCGCGCAGGAGCTTATCGTTGAGGCAGCTTACAACAGAGACCTCGAGCTTGCGTTCAACGTATTCGCTAACGATCCTCTCGTTACCCTTCCCCTTGACAAGGCAAGAGAGCTCTTTGACGAAATGGTTGAAAACACCAAGGAATACCTCACCGAGTATTTCAAGTAATTATACAAAGAAAAACGAGTCGCAACACGCGGCTCGTTTTTTTAGCGGCAACAAAAATTGTATTTAAATCCGACCGTTATGGTACAAATTCTTTGTTTTATTACATTTTCGGATAATTCCCGACTACACTATTCCGACAAAAAAATCCGCAGCGCGTGCTGCGGATTTTGATTTTAAATTAAAAATTCTCGGGATAAACTCCGTTCGCCTTAAGCTCGCGGAAGGCGTTTACAACTTCTTCCTTATCTTCCTTATAGGTAACTCCGTACCACTTATCGGAGTTATCAAGCACCTTTACGTCCGCCTTACCTTCTGCTATAAGGTTCGCAACGACGGTGGGAAGGAAGAACTCGCACTTCTCGGGGTTCTTCGGAAGATTCTCGTCAAGGAAGGACGCGAAGCGCTTGTTGCACTCCTCTATGTAAGAGGGGGTGAAGCCCCAGAGGTTCATAGATACTATCGTGTCGGGGTCGAGGTCGTAATCGGTACCGTCCTCGGTGTAGT
Source organism: Eubacteriales bacterium (assembly GCA_045653745.1). Taxonomy (GTDB): domain Bacteria; phylum Bacillota; class Clostridia; order Oscillospirales; family CAG-272; genus UBA1740. The sequence continues at coordinate 16,405 of JAZOMD010000123.1, forward strand.
AGATGTTACCATTCTTCGTTCCGATTTTAGTACGCTCGACGATACCTGTGAGCATTGAATTCTCATCAGACTCGCAGACTCCGCGAGAGACGGTACCCTGTTCGGTTACGGTATTCTTAATAAGATAACCGACCATAGCGTAGTGATACTTGCCGTCGTCGTTTGTATTCTTGAGGAAGTCGTACATCTTCTCAAATGCGTGTGCTCCGTAATAGTCGTCTGCGTTGATTACCGCGAAGGGTGCATCAACAGTGCCAAGACAGCAGGCTATCGCGTGTGCCGTACCCCAGGGCTTACGTCTTCCGTCGGGAACGGTGTATCCCTCGGGGAGCTTATCGAGCTCCTGGTATACGTATTTTACGTTTACAGCCTTGCCTAGAAGGTGCTTATCCATTACCTCGCGGAAATCCTTCTCGATTTCCTTCTTAATGATAAAGGTGACGTCCTTAAATCCCGCCTTGATTGCATCGTATATCGAAAAATCAATGATGATGTGTCCCTCTGCATCGACGGTATCTATCTGCTTAAGTCCACCGTAGCGGCTTCCCATTCCTGCCGCCATAATCACAAGCTGTGGATTCTTCATAATTTGCTCCGTTCCGCCGCACTGTGCGGCTCTTTTTTTATTTTCTAATGCTATTATACAGTATAGAGATTTTTTTTGCAAGGGAAAATTGTGTAATATTTTGTAAAAAAGGAGATTTTTTCTACTATTTTACCAAAAGTGTTCTTTAGCTACCGTGTGATGAGACTTTTTTTCCTTCTCCTATTGCAAAGACGGGCGCGGTCGTGTATAATAAATAGGTAAAACAAATCAGGGAGGGACTATGCACGAGCTGAAAATTGAAAAGAACGATGCAGGGCAAAGACTCGACAAGTTCATTACGAAGACGCTCGGTCTGCCTACGAGCCTTCTTTATAAATCAATAAGGCTGAAAAAAATCAAGGTTAACCGCAAGCGTGCCGAAAACAACACTATGCTCTCGGAGGGAGACACGGTTCAGTGCTTTCTGCCCGAGGAGTTTTTCACGAAGAAGGCAGATGCAAGCTCGTTTGAGAGCATTACGGCAAAGCTTGATATAGTATACGAAGACGAAAACATTATACTCGTTAATAAGCGCCCGGGCGTATCCGTTCACGAGGACGAGGACGGCTCTACAAACACGCTTATTACGCACATACAGAGCTATCTCTACCAAAAGGGCGAGTACGACCCGTCAAGGGAGCAAAGCTTCGCACCTGCGCTCTGCAACAGAATAGACAGAAACACGGGCGGCATAGTTATCGCGGCAAAGACGGCAGAGGCACTGCGCGTTATGAACGAAAAGATAAAGAAGCGCGAGATGGATAAATTCTATCTTGCCGCGGTGCACGGAATTCCCTCGCCCGAGGCGGCAACCATCAAGGGTTATCTCATCAAGGACGAAAAAAGCAACCTTGTAAGGGTGTACGACAAAAATCCGCCGAGGGGCGCAAAGGAGATAATCACAAAATACAAGGTCGTCGCTAAAGCTAAGGACACGGCTCTCATTGAGGTCGAGCTGCTTACGGGCAGAACGCACCAGATAAGGGCGCATATGGCGCACGTTGGACACCCACTTGTGGGCGACGGAAAGTACGGCATAAACAAGGCCGACAGAGCACGCGGATATAAGTTCCAAGCCCTCTATTCCTACCGCCTGCGCTTTTCATTCAACAAAGAGGAAAAGACGGCTCTCGATTATCTCGACGGCAAGGAATTCAAAATTCCAAAAAAGGATATATATTTTACAAAAGATTATTTTTAAGATAAAAAATGCGCGTATTTGCAAGCTTTAGTTGTCAAATACGCGCATTTTTCTTTATTTAGTTCCCGTTGAGCCGAAGCCTCCCGCGCCGCGTGCGGTGTCGGAAAGCTCGTCGGAAAGCTCAAAATCAGCTTTAAGGAACGGCACTATTGCAAGCTGAGCAACACGCTCGCCGCCGTCCACCGTAGCGTCCTTGTCGGTGTGGTTATGTAGGGCAACCATAATTTCTCCGCGGTAGTCTGCGTCTATTACGCCGACCTTATTTGCAGGGGCAAGACCCCTTTTGGTTGCAACCCCTGAGCGAGCGAAGATAAGACCGCAATAGCCTTCGGGAATTTCTATGGAGATTC
>JAZOMD010000124.1:0-4688 GCA_045653745.1 Eubacteriales bacterium
GTAAGCGGCCACACCGCACCTGCAAAGGCGACGATGAGGAAGTAACGGATAGCCCTTGCGAGGTAGATATTGCCGAAGACAAACTCGAGGGGGGCGCGAAGGAGCTCCTTTATAAGAAGGACTACGGCGAAGCCGAGGACGGCTTTGATTATCTGCGCGTACCAGCGCGCGTCGGTCTTGAAGTCTGTGTACTTACCGTCAACGAAGTAGACGAGCACAAGACCTGCCGTGCAGCCGAGAAGGGTGGTCGCGTTTTTGAGGCCGCTCTCGAGGTTGTGGGGGTCAAGGCTCTTGTCACCGCTTATCGCGAGGACGTAAGCAAGGAAGGCTGCCGAGAGAACGACCGCCGAAATTACGATATAGGGAAAGACCTTCTTAAAGCGCTCGTCGCTCGAGAAAAGCGGATAGAGTCCGAAGACAAGCGCCGCCGAGGTGAGAAGCGACACGCCGACGTCGAGGGGGGTATGCACGCCGAGGTACATTCTCGAGAAGGAGACGAGCACTATCACCACCGCCGAGACGAAAGTCACCCATCTCTTCCTTCTGTTATAGACGGCAATCGTGCCGAAGGTTGAGGCTACGTTCTGCGTATGTCCCGAGGGGAAGGAGTATCCCGTCGCCTCCGCGCGCGCAGACTCTACTATGGTAAAGTTCTTGTCAATCACCCAGGGGCGCGGAACGCGGAAGGCAAGCTTCATCGCCTGATTTAAGAGCGTTCCGAAAAGGCCTGTCAGGAGTATATAATACCCTTCCCTTTTGTTAATGCACCAGAAGAATATTATCGAGATAACGAGGAAGACCGTCTCGCCGCCTATCTCTGTGATAAGCGAGAAAAAGCCGTCGAAGAAGGGGGTTCTTATCCCCTCGATAGCGCGTAAAAAATCCATAAAATCCTCCATTCAGCCGCCCCTCTGACGGAGGTTTGGCGTTTATTTTATGAGATAAAAATAGTTTCCGACCCACTGGAGCACCGCCCCTGCGAGCACGAAGAAATGCCAGATAAAATGCGAGGCGCGCGCCTTTATCGCAAAGGGGATAATGCCTATCGAGTAGGCAACTCCGCCCGCGAGGATAAAGAGCGCAAGAGGCAGGCTCTCGGTCATAAGCCCCGGAAGAAGCATAAGCGCACTCCAGCCGAGGGTGACGTAGGTGGGAATATGAATAAAGCGCAGTCTCGCAGGACCGAAAACGCCCACGAGGGTTATTCCCACGACGATAAGAGACCACTGAATTATAAAGAAGCCAAGACCAAATCCGCCCTCAAAAACGCACAGGAGCGAGGGTGCAAAGGTCGCGCCGATAAGAAGATATATCGAAGAATAATCAAAGCGGCGAAAGAGCCTCTTGACGGCACTGCCGTACGGAAAGGCGTGGTAAAGACAGCTGATGGTAAAGGCGCAAATCATACCCACCGAGTATATAATTACAGCGGCAGTCTCCCTTGCACCGTCAGCCGAGGCGAGCATAAAAAAGAGCGAAACAAGCGCAAAGAGCGCTCCGACGCCGTGCGTAACCGAGTTGCCTATCTCCTCGAGCACCGAGCGCTTCGGGGGATTTTTCTTTTCCCTTGCCACCTTTTTTGCCGTTTGGTTTAAATTAAAGCTTGCGTCCATTTTTTCTAAAACACCGCCCTGCGGTACCTCCCTTTTGGTAATTACATTATACCCTAAGGGAAGAAAAAAGTCACGCTACTATAAATAAAAGTCTCTCTACTCTAAAGAAAATCAACTCTCCCGAAAGTAGAATACGGGGGATAAACAGGGCGTTTGCAAACCGGCGGTTTACAAACTCAGCGCCGCGCCGCGCTTACAAGCGCGGCAGCCGAGGAACGCGCGCACTCCCGCGAGGGGAATAACGAGTGCCCAGCCGAGCGGGAAGCAGACGTAAATCATAGCCGCCGAGGGGTGGAGCGGATATATAAGCGAAAGCCAGATTACGCGAAGAATACATACGCTTGAGAGGTCGACTATGCCGTTAAAGACGGAGAAGCCAAAGCCTACGTTGATAGCGCCGACGGCATAGGTCACCGAGCAGACGAGACCGAGAGCGAGAATATGCTTTATTCTTATCATACCGAAGGCTATTGCCTCGGGGCTATCGGGAACGTAGACGGAAAGGAGCGAGCCGCCGAAAAGCGAGCCGAGAAGACCGAAGATAAGACCGACAGCGAGCGTCATTAAAGTACCGACGCGCACGACCTTTATTACCCTATCGCGCTTGCCTGCACCGATATTCTGCCCCATAAACGCAGGTATAGCAGAGTAGAACGCGCCGAGGGCTGTGAACATAAAGGTTTCCAAATTTCCCGCGGCGGTGTTGCCCGAAATAGCGGCCTCACCGTAGGAGTTTATTATAGTCTGTATGTATATGCTCGAAAAAGCCGAAGCCGCGCCCGAGACCGACGAGGGAACGCCGTAGTAGAGTATCTTGCGCAGGGTTCCAAAGGAAAAGACGAGAGTGCAGAGAGAAAACCTGCACGCGCCCTCTATATGCGTTATGCGGATAAAAAGCAAGAGGAGCGAGACGTAGAGCGAGATAACCGTTGCGATAGCAACTCCCGCGACCGACATACCGAGGCCTATTACGAAAAGAAGGTTTAGGCAAACGTTCAAAACGCCCGAGGCTGCAAGGTAGATAAAGGGACGCACGGTGTCACCGTTAAGGCTTAAAAGCGGCGAGAGGAAGTTATAGAGAAGGGTTGCAGGCAGGCCGAGGAAGTATATGCGCATATACAGCACGGCGCCGTCCATAATTGCAAGAGGGCAGCCGGTGAGCCTGAGAAGCGGGCGCGCAAAGACTACGCCTGCCACCGCCGTCGTAAGTCCGAGGACGAGGGCGAGGACGGCAGAGGTTCCTACCGTGCGCTTTATTCTCTGCTCGTCACCTGCGCCTATCGCACGCGAGAGGACTATGCTGACACCCGAGGAAATCGAGATGGAGACGGTGACGAGAAAGGATATAATAGCACTCGTCGCACCGACGGCGGCGACGGCAGACGTGCCCGCAAAGTTACCGACGACGGCAATATCCGCAGCACTGAAGAGCGACTGCAGTATGCCCGAGAGGACTATCGGGACGACGTATTTTAGCATTGAGGAAAAGACGGGGCCGTCTCTCATATCGACAGCGCCGAAAAGTCCTCTTTTCTTAATTTTAGTTTCGTTCACTTATCTATTACAAAAAAGGGTCACGTTTAAATTTAATCGGATTTTGCAAACAATATTTTACAAATCAACCGTTTTTTAAGTTTTCGGCGCACCTCTCAAAGAAAAAGGTGCGCCGCATTTTGTATTCGATAGAATTAGCCGAGGAGCTTCTCAACTGCAGCTCTGATCTTATCGCACTTGCAGTTAGCGTAGAAGTACTCCTTGAAGTTAGGACCGCCGAGAGCGCCGAGAACGAGCTCTCTGTCAAGGTTCTCGAGGATATAAACCATATCGGTGTGAGTAACCTTCTTTACCTCGTCGAGGATTCTTTTGTTTCTCTGCTCGGGAACTGCTCTCTCGCGAGGATAGCCAAGACCCCACTCGGAAACGAAAAGCTTCTCGAATACGTACTGGAGATTGAGCTCGCAGCCCCAGCCCCAGCCCTTAGCGAAGGGCATAGCTATTGCGTTACCGTTATTAACCTGGGTGAACTGATAAGCGTCGGTGGGGTCAACAACGTGACCGCAGAGAACGCCGGGGAAGGAGTTACAAGCGAGCATAGCGCCCTCGCCGGTGCCGCAACCGGTGATAACGAGGTCACACGCGCCCGAGTTAAGAAGAACTGCAGAGAGGATACCTATCTGAACGTAGGTAAGCTGCTCCTTGTCCTCTGCGGAATACATTCCGTAGTTGAATACCTCATGACCGAGGGGCTCTACGACCTTCTTGAGAGTGTCGCAGATAAGCGCGTTTTTAGCCGCCTGGCTGTTCTCATTTATAAGTGCAATTTTCATTGTAAAAAATCCTTTCGAATAAAAATGTTTATGTTAAGCGATTAAATGTAAATCAAAGTTATCAAACAACCCGTTTTGCACCGTCGTATCAATTACGGGGTAAGACGGTTAGGACCTCTGAAGAGGAACTGAACCTCCTTGATGGAAAGACCGAGGAAGAGCATTGTAAGGCGGTCGATGCCAAGAGCGAAGGCACCGTGGGGAGGACAGCCGTACTTGAAGAACTCAAGATAGAACTTAACATCCTCGGCAAGTCCCTTCTCTTCAGCCTGAGCCTTAAGCACGTCGTATCTGTGCTCTCTCTGTGCGCCGGTAGTGATCTCAACGCCGCGCCAGATAAGGTCGTAGCCCTGGGGTACGCCGTTCTCATCTCTCATATGATAGAACGCTCTCTCCTTAGCATCGTAGTCGGTGATAAAGAGGAACTCGTGGTTGAACATATCGCGGCAAAGCTGCTTTGTCATTCTCTCTGCCTCTGTAGTAAGATCGCCCTTAAGCTCGTCGGGAACGGTGTATCCGTATCTTGCCTCAAGCTCAGCGTATACGTCCTTAAGCTTCATTCTGGGGAACGGAAGAGTGGGAACCTCAAGGTCCATATCGTAAAGCTCCTTGATGGCGTCGCCGTGCGCTGCCTTAACCTTCGCAAGAGCGTACGCAACCAGCTCCTCCTCCATCTTCATAACGTCCTCACAGCTGTCAACGTAGGAGAACTCAAGATCGAAGCCGGTGAACTCGGTAGCGTGCTTGT
>JAZOMD010000125.1:0-9613 GCA_045653745.1 Eubacteriales bacterium
ACGCTTGCCACCATAGAGTCGGGAAAGCGGCTTGCACTTGCAAACAAGGAATCGCTCGTTATAGCAGGCGATATAGTAATGAAAAGGGCACGCGCTGTGGGAGTGGAAATTCTTCCCGTTGACAGCGAGCATTCCGCGATATTTCAGTCGCTTCTCTCGGGAAAAAGAGAGGAGATAAAGAGGATTATCCTCACAGCCTCGGGCGGCCCCTTCTTCGGTAAGACGAGAGAGGAGCTTCGCTCGGTAACACTCGAGGACACCCTCGCGCACCCGACTTGGAAAATGGGTAAAAAGATAACCGTAGACTCGGCAACCCTTATGAATAAGGGCTTTGAGGTAATAGAGGCGGCGCACCTTTTCGGCGTCAGTGCCGACAGAGTAGAGGTTGTGGTTCACAGAGAAAGTATACTTCACTCCGCCGTCGAATATATTGATAATACCGTCATAGGCGAGATGTCCGTGCCCGATATGCGCGCCTGCGTGCAGTACGCGGTTGATTATCCCGAGAGGCGAGAGGGAATTATAGAGCCGCTCGACCTCTTTTCGGCAGGAAAGCTCACCTTTATGCGCCCGGATACGGAGGCTTTTCCGCTTCTTTCGCTTGCAAAGCGCGCCATGCTCGACGGCGGTGCCTGCCCGGCAGTCCTTAACGCGGCTGACGAGGTTGCCGTTGAAGCCTTTCTTTCGGGGAAAATACGCTTCTTTGAGATTTCGGAGCGAATTTTCGAAACCTATGAGAAGATGTGCCCGTCGGCAAAAAAATGCACCGAGCTTTCGGATATAATAGCCTCTGACAGAGAGGCAAGAGCCATAACCTTGGCAACAATCGCTAACTAAAAAACAGGGAGAAAAATTTTGGGAACCCTCACAACAATCCTTATAGCAATACTCGTCTTTGGATTTCTCATTTTTATACACGAATTCGGACACTACTTTTTCGCAAGACTCTTTAATGTAAGCATAACCGAATTTTCGATAGGTATGGGGCCAAAGCTCGTCTGGTACGACTCGAAGAAGACGGGCATACGCTACGCTCTTTCTATGATACCGATAGGCGGCTACGTCGCAATGGTCGGCGAGGCAGAGGAGTCGGACGACCCGAATTCCTTCGATAAAAAGCCTGCGTGGCAGAGATTTATTATCACCGCGGCAGGCGCTACGGTAAACATTGTCGCAGGCTTTATCGCTATGATAATCCTGACCGCCCTTATAAATATAGGCGGCACGACGGTTGCCGAATTCAGAGACCCCGAGGAAACCGGGCTTGAGGTCACGAGCTCGGAATATTTAAAGACGGGCGACGAGATAATCAGAATAGACGGTAAACGCGTGCGCATAGCCGACGAGCTTTCCTACGAGATAATGAGGCGTGCAAATAAGCCCGTTGACGTAACCGTAATAAGAGACGGCAAGGAAATCCTACTCGAAAACGTCGTCTTCCCCACGGCAGAGGCGTCGGGGCAGACCTTCGGTATGATGGATTTTCTGGTGTACAGAACCGAGAAGACCTTCGGAAGAGTTCTCACCTACTCACTTGCAAAATCGGTACTGATAGTGAGAACCTGTTGGGAGTCGCTTTTCGACCTTCTGACGGGCAGATACACCATCGCCGCCGTTTCGGGCCCTGTCGGAATTTCCGAGGCGATAGGCACCGCTGCTCGCTCGGGTCCCACCTCGCTTCTTTATATAGTAGCACTTATAAGCATAAATCTCGGCGTTATGAACCTTCTGCCTCTGCCTGCGCTTGACGGCGGAAGAATGGTTACGCTCATTTTCGAGATGGTAACGAGAAAGAGAATACCCCCGAAGGTCGAGGGAATTATAAACGCAGTCGGACTTTCCCTGCTCCTTGGCTTCTCGGTATTCATTATGATAAAGGATATAGTACAGATAGTCGTGTAGCGAGGAGCACTCTCGCGCCCGACGGGAAAGGGCATCTATGGACTATAACGCATACAGAAGAAAAACGAGACCCATAAAGGTGGGCTCACTCGTCATAGGCGGCAGCGCCCCCATATCGGTGCAGTCGATGACAAACACCGATACTCACGATATAGAGGCTACCTATAATCAGACCCTTCGCCTTGCAGGCGCAGGCTGCGATATAGTCAGAATAACCGCACCCGATATCGAGTCGGTAAAGACCTTTTCCGAGCTTAAAAGACGGGGTATAACCACCCCTCTCGTTGCAGATATTCATTTCAATCATAAGATAGCCGTTGCGGCTATCGAGGCAGGGGCTGATAAAATACGCATAAACCCCGGCAACATCGGTTCGCCCGAGGGCGTTCGTGAGGTCGTCAGGGCGGCGAGGGAATATTCCGTGCCGATACGCATAGGCGTCAACTCCGGCTCTCTTGAAGGTGGGCTTCTCAGAAAATACGGCGGCCCTACTCCCGAGGCTCTTGCCGAAAGCGCGCTTATGCACGCAGAGCTTCTTTCCGACCTTGGTTTTCTTGATATTGCAATTTCCGTGAAGGCGTCGGGCGTGCAGTCTACTATCGCCGCAAACCGAATTCTGGCAGAAAAGGTAAACTATCCTTTGCATATAGGCGTTACCGAGGCAGGCGCGAGCACGAAAGCCGTGGTAAAGAGCAGCATAGGAATAGGAACGCTTCTTGCCGAGGGAATAGGAGATACGGTGCGCGTTTCTCTCACCGACGACCCCGTAGAGGAGGTTTACAGAGCAAGGGAAATCCTCTCGGCTCTTGAAATCTCGGAGACAAAATCTATGGATATAGTTTCCTGTCCGACCTGCGGCAGGACGAAAATCGACCTTATCCCACTCGTCTCGGAGTTCGAGAGACGGGCAAGGTGCGAGGGGCTTTTTGATATGCCCATAAAGGTCGCTATTATGGGCTGTGCGGTAAACGGCCCGGGCGAGGCGCGCGAGGCGGATATAGGGGTCGCGGGCGGAAACGGCGAGGGACTTATCTTCAAAAAGGGAGAAATACTCCGCAAGGTGTCCGCTGATCGTATAGTGGACGAGCTTATACGCGAAATCAAACTACTTACTTGACGGTGAAATAATGGCAGATAAGAATTTCTTTGAGGTATTTTCAAGATACTCGCCCACAGAGGACAAGCGTGCGCTTCTTCTGCGGGCGCACTCGGCGCGCTTCCGCTACACGAGAGTGCCTATGCGCGTAGAGGTCGATTTGTCCTTCGACTCTTGGGAAGACCCCGAGCTTATATACGAAATAGAGGACGAGTGCCGCGAGCTTTACTCGGCTGAGTCCTTTAAGATACTTCCGCATTTTCCGCCCGAAAGCTTTAACTCCGACCGCTTTACCGAGATAACCCTCGAGGCGGCTCTCTGCGGCGCGGTGACGAACGGATTTTTCTCGGGTGCAAAATATTCCGACGACGGCGAGACGATAACCGTCGCTATCCCCTTTGATAATAACGGTGTCGAATTCGTTAAGGGCACGAGCACCGAGGCTATTCTTGAAAACATTCTTAAGTCAAGATACTCTATCTCGAGAAAGGTCGCAGTAACCGTAGGCGAGGGCTCGGAGAGAAGACACGCCGAGATGGAAAAGCGCCGCGGCGAGCTGATGATAAAGGCTGAGGCAGAGTCGCGCGAGAGGTTCATAAAGGAGCGCGAGGAAGCGGCAAGAAGGCAGGAAGCAGAGGCGAGAGCTAAAGACCCACACTACGATTTTGAGGTGCGTGCAGGTCTTTCCTCCGAGGTTGGAAGAGCTGAGCAGATAAGCGAGACCGAGTGTATTATGGGTGCAAGCTCGTATAGCTTTGCCGAGCCAGAGGCAATATACGGTGATGATTTCGAGGTTATCGAGCCCACCCCTCTTGCCTCTCTCAATTCGGTAAAGGGGCGCACGGTTTTCCTCGGTACGGTCTTTTCTGTTGAAACGAAGGAAACTCGCGCAGGTGACAAAACCAATTGCACGATAGGCATTTCCGACGGCGCATCGGGCGCTTATGTAAAGAAAACTTTACCAAACGAGGAGCTTGGCTGGCTTAAAGGCATAAAACCGGGCACGCACGTTGCGGTGCTTGGCAGAATACAGACCGACCGCTTTGACGGAGATACCTTCATTTCTCCCCTTGGTATAAAGAAGATAAAGGCGTCCGCGCGTATGGATAACGCGCCCGAGAAGCGCGTGGAGCTTCACCTGCATACGAATATGTCGCAGATGGACGCTATAATCACCCCTGCGGAGCTCGTGGACACGGCTATACGCTGGGGTCACAAGGCTATTGCCGTCACCGACCACGGTAACGTGCAGTCCTTCCCCGAGGTAATGCTTGCGCTCGAGAAGGCGCACAAAGCAGGCAAGGGCCCTCTTAAAATTCTCTACGGAATTGAGGCGTATTTCGTCAACGATACCGAAAGGTGCGCCTTCGGCGAGAGCTATCCTGCCTTTGACGAGGAGATGATAGTCTTCGACCTTGAGACGACCGGACTTTCAAACGATACCTGCCGCATCATAGAAATAGGTGCGGTGAAGATTAAAAACGGAGAGATACTCGAGAGATTCGATACCTTCGTTGACCCCGAGTGCCCTATCCCTGCGAAAATTACCGAGCTCACCTCTATAACCGACGATATGGTGAAGGGTGCGCCCAAGGAGCGCGAGGCGCTTTCGGAATTCCTTGAGTTTATAGGGGATAGGCTTCTTATTGCGCATAACGCGAATTTCGACGTCGGATTTGTCCGAGTTGCCGCCGAGAGGCAGGGCTTCCCCTTTAAAAATCCCTACCTTGACACCGTCGGTCTTTCTAAATACGTAAACCCCGAGTTAAAAAAGCATAAGCTCAATATTATAGCCGAGCATTACGGCCTCGGCGACTTCCATCACCACAGAGCCTCTGACGATGCAGAAATGCTTGCACAGATTTTCTTCGTTATGCTCGAGAGACTGAAGACCGAGGGCGTTACGACCTTCGAGCAGATGATTGAGAATATGAGCGAGAAATCAGACCCCCTGAAGCTTCGCCCGTATCATATGATAATCTTTGCAACGAACCTCGTCGGTCTAAAAAACCTCTATAAGCTGATTTCGTTTAGCTATCTTGATTATTACAGAAGATTTCCGAGAATGCCGAAGTCGGTTATAGAGCAGTACCGCGAGGGCCTTATAATAGGCTCTGCCTGCGAGGCAGGCGAGCTCTACCGTGCTATTCTCGACGGTAAAAGTCAGGAAGCGATAGAGGATATTGCCTCCTTCTACGACTACCTTGAAATTCAGCCGATATGCAACAACCGCTTCCTTATCGAGGACGAAAAGTGCGAGCTTATCAACAGCGACGAGGATATTATGGCGGTAAACCGCCGTATACTCGAGCTCGTAAAAAAGCTTGGCAAGCCGGTTTGCGCTACCTGCGACGCGCACTTTATCAACAAAGAGGACGAGCTCTACCGCAGAATTTTGCTTGCAGGTCAGAAGTTTTCCGACGCCGATAAGCCCACGCCCATATATCTTCGTACCACCGAGGAAATGCTCGAGGAGTTTTCCTACCTCGGAGAGGAAGTGGCGCACGAGGTTGTAATTGAAAATCCCTCGAAGATTGCCGATATGTGCGAGGTCATAAGACCTATTCCCGAGGGAAGCTATCAGCCCACTCTCCCCGGTGCAAACGAGGAGCTTGCAGAGTCCTGTTGGAAACGCGCGCACGATTGGTTCGGAGACGAGCTTCCCGAGATAGTTGAAAAGCGCCTTGAAAAGGAGCTTAATTCTATAATCAAAAACGGCTTTGCCGTGCTTTATATGATTGCCGTAAAGCTCGTTGCATACTCCGAGAGCCTCGGCTATCAGGTAGGCTCGAGAGGCTCGGTCGGCTCTTCCTTCGTTGCTACGATGTCGGGTATATCCGAGGTTAACCCCCTGCCGCCGCATTACAGATGCTTAAAGTGTAAGTACAGCGAATTCTTTACCGACGGCTCGGTGGGCTCGGGCTTTGATTTGCCCGATAAAAAATGTCCCGTCTGCGGAGAGCCTCTTTTCCAGGACGGCCACGATATACCCTTCGAGACCTTCCTCGGCTTCTACGGCGACAAGTCTCCCGATATAGACCTTAACTTCTCGGGCGACGTGCAGGGTCAGGTGCATAAGTACACCGAGGAGCTTTTCGGTAAGGGACACGTCTTCCGTGCAGGAACCATCACGGGTCTTGCGGACAAAACCGCGTGGGGCTATATAAATAAGTACCTCGAGGAGAGAAGAATAAAAATCCCCAAGGCGCAGATAGGCTATATGGTAACCCGTATAATGGGTATAAAGAAGACGACGGGTCAGCACCCCGGCGGTATTATAGTCGTGCCTATGGAGTACGATATATACGACTTCACTCCCATTCAGCACCCTGCCGACGACCCGAAGGCAGACACCGTTACCACCCACTTCCAGTTCTCCTATCTTCACGATACCATACTTAAGCTTGACGAGCTCGGACACGATATTCCCACCAAGTATAAGATGCTTGAAAAGTATACGAATACGAGCGTTCTCGACGTCAAGATGAACGATAAGACGATATACGAGCTCTTTGCCTCGACAAAGCCTCTCGGAATCTCACCCTCGGATATAGGCGGCTCGCAGCTTGCAACCTTCGGTATCCCCGAGTTCGGAACGCGCTTTTTACAGCAGGTTCTCCTTGATGCAAAGCCTAAGACCTTCGCAGACCTTCTGCAGATTTCGGGTCTTACCCACGGTACGGGCTGCTGGCTCGGCAACGCAGACGAGCTTATCAAGGCAGGAATATGCGATATTTCGGGCGTTATAGGCTGTCGAGACGATATAATGAACGCGCTTATCCGTTACGGACTCGATAACTCGACCTCATTTAAAATTATGGAGAGCGTGCGTAAGGGTAAGGGACTTACCCCCGAGTGGCAGGAAACGATGCTTGCAAATAACGTTCCCGAGTGGTACATAGCCTCTTGTAAAAAGATAAAGTACATGTTCCCGAAGGCGCACGCCGCCGCTTACGTTATGTCGGCAATCCGTCTTGTATGGTATAAGATTTATTACCCGATGGAGTTCTACGCAGCCTTCCTCTCGGTAGCACCCGGCGGCTTTGACGCCGAGATAGTCGGCAGAGGCTACGAGGGAGTAAACGCGGCTATAAAGGAAATAGAGGAGAAGGGAATGGAGGCTTCGGCAAAGGAAAACGAAACCTGTACCACCCTCTACCTCGTCAGAGAAGCGCTTTCACGCGGTGTCAAGTTCCTTAACGTTGACTTAAAGAAGTCGGACGCCAGCGCATTCCTTCCCGAAAACGGCAAAATCCGTATGCCCTTTAACTCTCTCTCGGGTCTTGGCGATACCGCCGCAGAGAAGATAATAGCCGCCAGAGAGCAGTTTGATATCTACTCGGTCGAGGAGCTGCGCGAGCATACAGGAATTTCCAAGGCGGTAATAGAAATTCTTCGCCGTAACCACGTCCTTGACGGACTTTCCGAGACTAATCAGTTCTCGATGTTCTGATTATCGCGTCACGGGTCGCATCTTTAAACGAAAATCTCCGCACGCAGATATTTGCGTGCGGAGAAGACTACGAAATAAGTAATAGTAAAAGGAGCATAAGGGCGCATTGCTTGTCGCCTTCCTTTGAAAGAAAGAGGAAGAGTGCCGCTCCCAGTATAAGTAACTCCTCGTTTCCTATTTTCGGTATCGAAAGCGAGCCGAAAATGGGAAGACCGCCTTTTCCGAATACCCCCGACAGAAAAGGAATTTTAGAGAGTATTCCGCTTGTCGCGACAGTCTCTCTTTCGCTTTTCTCAGCCGTCTTTTCTATCTGCGGTTCCCACGGATTTGCATTAACCATAGCCTCGGTCTCGGGCTCGTTTGAGGGTGCTAATCCCTCGTTTTGACAACTAAAGGTTACACCGTCGTAGTTTTCGGGCGGTATCACCGCATCTTTTCCGTCGCTGTAATAGCTTCTTGTGTACACGGCTCATCTCCTTACTGCTTCGAGTATTTCGACTATTGACATCATAGAGTCGATAGCTCTTGCGCGCTCCTTTGATACGTAAGGCTTCAGTGCGCCGAGCAGTCTTTTTCTGTCCGTGTTCCTCGCTGTCTCTCGTATTTCGGGTGAAGCCGAAACGGGGGAGAGCTCCTCTTTCTTTTCCTCGACTACTTCCGCCTGTGGCGGCTCGGGGAGAGGTGCTTCTTCCTTATCCGCCTTTCCCATCAGTGCGGATATTTCCTCAATAAGTTTTGGGTTTTGCATTATTACGCTTATTACCTTTGAAATATCCGGCGTGCTCTCGCTCATTTCTCCGTCTCCTTTCGGTATTTTTTAATGATGCGCGCCGCGTCCATAACGTTTATTTTTTCGCCGAGGACGGCACTCCTCAGCCTGTCGAGCGTTTCCTTTGGCGGAGTTTTCTCGGGAAGTGTAAAGCCGTATGCCGCCGCCATCTTCACCGCCTCGCGCCAGAGTGCGTCGTCGGGTAGCGCGGCAAGCGCCGCGAGCTTTTCCTTGTCAATTTTCATCTTAAAGTCTTTCCTTTCTTCGTGCTGTGTTGTAAGTATATGCACGGGGGGTGAAAGCGGTTCGGTTTTAAAATATGAAAGCTTTGATTTTTTCTGATTCTCACGGCAGTGCCTATTATATGGATAAGGCGCTCGCCCTGCACCCCGACTCTGAGGTCGTTTTCTTCCTCGGAGACGGACTTTTTGACCTTCACGTACTTAGGGCAAAGTATAAAAACGCAGCCTTCTTATCGGTAAGAGGGAACTGCGACCCACTTGCAGAGAGCGCCGAGGCTCTCGGCAAAATAACGCTCGAGGGCGTGCGTATTATCTACGCTCACGGCGATAGACACGGGGTGAAATATTCTACCTCGCATCTCTTTAAGTACGCAGAGGATAACTCTGCCGACATCTTCCTTTTCGGACATACGCATACCCCACACCTCGAGTACCGTGACGGAATTTATATATTTAACCCCGGCAGTATCTCGGGCAAGGGCGCGTCTGCCCCTACCTACGGAGTAATGAATATCACCGATAAGGGAGTTTTGCTCTCTCACGGTTCATTCGGATAAATACAGAAAGGAGGCTCTTATGAAGGAGCTAAAGGAAATAATCGCTGAAAATATAGCCGCGCTCCGCACGGACGCAGGTCTTACACAGCTGAAGCTTGCCGAGAGGCTTAATTACTCGGACAAGGCTGTCTCAAAGTGGGAAAGAGCCGAGGCGCTTCCCGATATTACACTCCTCAAGGCTATTGCAGACCTTTTTTCGGTCAGCGTGGATTATCTTATCACCGACCAGCACGGCGTGCCAAGCGGCGCGGCGCTTGATTATAAGGCGGTAAAGAGGCGCAAGCGTGCCTTCTTCTCTGTAGCTGCGGTTCTTCTTCTTTTTCTTGTGGCGAGTGCGGTATTTGCCGTGATGCACTCCTTCGAGATAATGCGCGAGCCCTGGCTCGTCTATATATACGCTCACCCTGCCGAATTCAGGCTTATGCTCGTGCTTAACTCGGTGTTCGGTAAGCGCAAATTGAATTACGCCTTCGCGGTCCTCACGCTATGGTCGGCGATTTTATCGGCGTATCTTACTCTCCGTTGCCTTTTTGGGATAACCCTCTGGCTTTTGTTCGTTCTGGGAGCGCCTGCCGCAATAGCCCTGCTGTTCGT
>JAZOMD010000126.1:0-7747 GCA_045653745.1 Eubacteriales bacterium
ATTGAGGACGGCTCTCAGCGCTCCTTCTTCCCCACCGGTCTTGCATTCTATTCCTACGCGCGCTCGCTCTACGATGCCACTCTCACCGCAGAGGAGATTATCGAGGACTACTTCTCGCACGTCTTCGGCGAGGACTGGAGAAAGTTCTACGACTATCTTGAAAAGCTCGGCAAGGCTATGCCCTTCCGTCTTCTTACTCTCGGCAGATTCGAACAGCGTCACCACACCATAGTTGACGAGGAGAACGTAAAGCTCCTTTCGACCGTAAAGGATATAGTTGCCGAGGGGCGCGAGCTTATCAAGTCGCACTACAACTCCGACGTGCGCGTGCAGACTGTGACCGTAAGACTTCTTGAAAAGCACGCAGAATACTGCGAGGGTCTTGCAGCGGCTCTTATCGAGAGAGCTAAGGGCAATCTCGACGGCGCTATGGAGCTCTTTGAGAAACTAAGAGTAGCATTCGGCAGACACGAGGCAGAAATCGAGCGCTACTTCGACCCTGCTATATACTTCAGCTCTATGAAGAGGCTGGTCGGCAAGTCCGAAAAAGAAATGCAGCTTGTGACCTGATACAGTAAGAAAAAAACATGCTTACCATCAAAAAAATCACCTCCGACTCGGTAATAAATTTCGCGGCAGAGGAATTAAAGAAATACCTTCGAATGATGATGCCCGAGGGCGGAGACATTAAAATCTCCTACCCTCCCGAGGCACGTGACGGCTTCCGCCTCGGACTTATGCAGGACTTAGGGCTCGACGTATCCGACGCAGAGGACCCGACGCTCGACGATATACTCTACATCGACTGTGACGAGCGTGGCGGTATTATCGCAGGAGACACCCCTCGTTCGGTTCTCCTCGCGGTTTACGAATATCTTCGCCGGAACGGCTGCCGCTGGCTTATGCCCACCGTTGACGGCAAGTATATTAAACAAGTATAGTAAATAAAGGAGAAGAAAAATGCTCACTATTAAAAAAATCACCTCTGACTCGGTTATAGACCACGCAGCAGAGGAATTAAAGAAATACCTTCGTATGATGATGCCCGAGGGCGGAGATATTAAAATCTCCTACTGCCCCGAGGCACGTGACGGCTTCCGTCTTGGACTTATGCAGGACTTCGGTCTTGACGTATCCGACGCAGAGGACACCGAGCTCGACGACATTCTCTACATCGACTGTGACACCGAGGGCGGTATTATTGCAGGCGACAACCCTCGTTCGGTTCTCCTCGCGGTTTACGAATATCTCCGTCAGAACGGCTGCCGCTGGCTTATGCCCACCGTGGACGGTGAGTTTATCCCGATGCAGGATATCAAGCCCGTAAAATACCGCCACAAGCCCCCCTGCCGTTACAGAGGCTGGTGCAACGAGGGCGCTGAGTATCAGGCGAATATGATGGATACCATCGACTTCGCACCGAAGGTCGGTCTTAACGTATTTATGCTCGAGTTCAGAGTTCCGAGAGGATATTACGACCGCTACTATTACCACCAGCACAACGAGAAAAACCGCCCTGCAGAGCCCGTATCCGAACAGCAGATTTTCCAGTGGAAACGCCAGTGTGAGGCAGAAATTGCAAAGCGTGGTTTACAATTCCACGACATCGGACACGGTTGGACGACCGATGCGTTCGGCATTGACTCCTCTATGAGATACGACCCCGACGACCCCACGAAGAACACCCGTTCGCTCACCGACGAGCAGAGAGGCTACCTCGCGCTTAACAACGGCGTACGCGAGCTCAAGAGCGACACGCCCAACTACACCCAGTGCTGTATGGGCCCCGAGAAGCACAGAGAGCTTATCACGAAATACGTTGCAGACTACGCAGAAAACCACGGAAATATAGACTATCTGCACGTATGGCTCGGCGACAGCGTCAACAGACACTGCGAGTGCGAGGTCTGCCGTCAGAAGACCCCCTCGGACTGGTACATAATCCTTCTTAACCAGATAGACGAGGAGCTTACGAAAAGAAATCTCCCCACGCGCATAGTGTTCATTTCCTACGTTGACACCATCTGGGCTCCCGAGAATGAAAAGCTCAATAACCCTGCGCGCTTCTCGCTTCTCTTTGCGCCGATTTCGAGAAGCTACACATCATCTATCCCGGAAAAAATGAGCGATATAAAGACTGTTCCCTTCGTGCTCAACAAGCTCAAGATGCCTGCAACGCTCGAGGAAAACTTTGCATACTACAAGGACTGGAGAAGGCTCTTTAAGGGCGCGGCACTCGCGTACGAATACCACTTCTGGCGCCATCAGTATTACGACGTTTCAGGAATTGAGATTGCAAAGAGAGTAAACGAGGACGTCAAGGCTTACAAGCTCTTTGATATAAACGGAATTATCGAGGACGGCTCTCAGCGCTCCTTCTTCCCTAACGGTCTTGCCTTCTACTCCTACGCGAGAACCCTCTTTGACACCTCGCTTTCCTTCGAGGAAATCCGCGAGGACTATCTCTCGCACATCTACGGTGAGGACTGGAAGAAGTTCTACGACTATCTCGACAGAATAGGCAAGGCGTTTGACTTTGCATACGTTGAGGGCGAGTGCGGTATCGACGACACAAAAACCGCTTACTACAATCCCGAGAGAGTTAAGGCGCTCGAGTCGGTCAAGACGATCGTTGCCGAGGGTCGCGAGCTCATAAAGAGCCACTTCAACTCCGACGTGCGCGTGCAGACGGTTGCCGTAAGGCTTCTCGACCTTCACGCGGAGTATATTCTCCACATCGCCGACGCATTTATCAAGAAGGCTCTCGGCGAAGACGAGGAAGCGGAGAAGATCTTCATCAAGGCAGCCGAGGAAGTCGGCAAGCGAGAGATAGAATTCGAGCCCTTCTACGACCATACCCTCGTATTCTACTCTTGGGATCCCGTCGCACACTCGAGAGGAAAGGTCGAAGAGCCTATCATAGCTCTCGGAAATCAGTAAAGGAGACGGGAAATGCTTACTATAAAAAAGATAAGCGCCGACAGCGTTATCGACTACGCTGCGGAGGAACTGAAAAAATATCTGCGTATGATGATGCCCGAGGGCGGAGATATAAAAATTTCCTACTGCCCGGAGGCTGTGGACGGCTTCCGCCTCGGTCTTATGCAGGACTTCGGACTTGACGTATCCGACGCCAAGGACGTAACTCTCGACGATATCATCTACATAGATTGCGATACCGAGGGCGGTATTATCGCGGGTGACAACCCTCGCTCGGTGCTCCTTGCAGTTTACGAGTATCTTCGTCAGAACGGATGCCGTTGGCTTATGCCCACCGTGGACGGCGAGTATATCCCAATGCAGAATATCGTTCCCGTAAAATACCGTCACAAGCCCTCCTGCCGTTACCGCGGCTGGTGCAACGAGGGCGCTGAGTATCAGTCGAATATGCTCGACACAATAGACTTTGCACCGAAGGTCGGACTCAACGTATATATGCTTGAGTTCAGAATACCGACGAGCTACTATAACCGCTACTACAAGCACGAGCACAACGAGAAAAACCGCCCCGCGGAGCCCGTAAGCGAACAGCAGATTTTGCAGTGGAAAAGGCAGTGCGAGGCAGAAATTGCAAAGCGCGGTTTACAATTCCACGACGTAGGACACGGTTGGACGGCAGATTCATTCGGCATTGACTCCTCGAAGAGATACGACCCCGAGGATCCCACGAAGAACTCCCGCGCTCTCACCGAGGAGCAGATAGAATGTCTTGCGCTCGTCGACGGCGTGCGCGAGCTCTTCAACGATACGCCGAACTATACGCAGTGCTGTATGGGTCCCGAGAAGAACAGACGCCGTATGGTCGAGTGTGTTGCGGATTATGCCGAAAAGCACGGCAACGCAGACTACCTTCACATCGCTCTCGGCGACAGTGTGAACAGACATTGCGAGTGCGACGTCTGCAAGAAAAAAACGCCCTCGGATTGGTACGTAATGCTCCTTAACGAGATAGACGAGGAGCTTACCGCGAGGGGCATTGGAACTCGTATCGTCTTCGCATTCTACGTTGACACCATCTGGGCGCCCCTTACCGAGAAAATCAAAAACTCCGACAGATTCACCATTCTTTTTGCACCCATTTCAAGAAAATATACCGAGTCTCCTCCCGCCGTCCTCGGCGATATCGAGATGGTACCGTACGTGCGAAACAAGCTCAAGATGCCATCCACTATCGAGGAGAATCTCACCTACTTCAAAAAATGGCGCGAGAGCTTCGACGGAAACGCACTCGCCTACGAGTACCACTTCTGGCGTCATCAGTATTACGACGTCTCGGGAATCGAGATGGCGAAGCGTGTCAACCTGGACGTAAAGGCGTACAAGGCTCACGGCATAAGCGGCGTTATCGAGGACGGCTCTCAACGCTCCTTCTTCCCCTCGGGTCTTGCCTTCTACTCATACGCGAGAACCCTCTTTGACACCTCGCTTTCCTACGAGGAAATCTCCGAGGATTACCTCTCGCATATCTACGGCGAGGATTGGCAAAAATTCTACGGATACCTCGACGAAATAAGAGAGACTTTCGACTTTGCATACGTCGAGGGCGAGAGGTCGATAGACGAAAGAAAGACCGCCTACTACGACCCCGAAAGAGTCGCAAGGCTCGAGAAAGTAAAGACTATCCTTAAAGATGGAGGCGAGCTCATAAAGAGCCACTACAACTCCGACGTGCGCGTACAGACGGTTGCGGTAAGGCTTCTCGAGATGCACGCCGAATATCTTCTCCTCATAGCCGACGCATTCATTAAAAAGGCACTCGGAGAGGACGAGGAGGCAAAGGCGCTCTTCAAGGCGGCAGCCGACGAGATAGGCAAGCGCGAGATAGAGTTCGAGCCCTTCTACGACCACACCCTCGCGTTCTATTCCTGGGGGCCTATCGCTCGCTCGAAGCAGAAGGAAGAGGAGCCCATTATCGCTCTCGGAAATTAGTAATTCCACCTTTTAACCAATAATTCGGCCTTCAAACCAATAAGCTCCTCGTGCGACGGTCTTCTGACTGGCGCGAGGATCCTTCACCTTTTTCTATTTCGTATATTTTGCCAAAAACGCTTGACAAAGCGCCCAATATGTGATAAAATAATTAGGCGCAAAAATCCCAAGTCGAATATTTCGAGGTGTAGAAACCTAAACAAAGCAAAATATTACGAGGTGTAGCGCAGTTGGTAGCGCGCCAGTTTCGGGTGCTTGTAGCCACAGGCCATACTACCGAATGCGAAAACGCCTCAAAGCCCTTGAAAACACTAGACTTTTCGCACTTCATCAACTCCGAAAAAATGGTCAAAATTCGGGGTTGACCACATAACTGACCACAACAAAATTCAATAGTTTTTTCACAAATCGAGGCGTAGCGAAGGTGGTATCGCGCCAGTTTCGGGTACTGGAGACCGTGGGTTCGAGTCCCGCCGCTTCGACCACATGAAAACAATCCGAACATTCTCTTTCTTTGAGAGGCGTTCGGATTGTTTTTTTATTTGAGTACCCCCAATTTAATAAGAAGAAATGAAAATAGCCGATACAACGCTCTTTCACTGCGGTATCGGATTTCGAGTTGTTGAAAAATACAAAAATTTATGATATAATACAAGAAAGCATCAAAAAAACAGAAGGAAGTGACAGTGTGACATTTTATGTTCTTGGAAACGGGTTCGATTTGCATTATGGTATACCCACGAAGTACTGCCATTTTAAAAACTATCTTATGGCAAACGGGTATCGAGAAATAGTTGATAAAGTGGATGACCTGTTTGATAGATATGGACACTGCACTTCGAAAGAGATTAAAGAGTGGTCAACATTCGAAGATATGCTCGTGGTATTTAATAACCTGGATCCAGATGAGTTGTACGATGAGGCGTTTGACAATGCTGAAACTGATGATGACAGAGCCGGATATTGGGATAGTCCTTCTTGGAATGCGAATTACTATAATGAGTATATCAAGGTATTAAGGGATGAGTTTGATAATTGGATTAGTGAGATTAACACCGACATCATACCGGATAGGTACTTTAATCCCGTTCCGGGAGATGCAGTTTTAACCTTCAATTATACCACTACTGTAGAAGATAATTTTGACACAAGAGGGATTCAGATAACGCATATTCACGGAACAAAAAATCAAGAGATCGTGCTCGGACATAACGAGCCTCCGAATCCCAACTTGTATAATGTGATCGAAGATGAGGATTCTGATTATAGGGATACTACCACAAGAAATGCTATTAATGACATTCTTACTCAAGCTTCTCAAAATTATTATAAAGATAGCGTGAGGATTCTTAGTAGAAATCGCTGTATATTTTCACAAATCCCCCGATTTAACAAAGTCGTTATAATGGGATTGTCGTGCGGTTTACAGGATGAAATTTACGTCGAAGAAATTATAAAACATGCTTCTGCTATCGACTTCTATTATTATGATGACGATGCAAAGGAAAACTTCGATAATATTCTTGGCACTTCTATCATTGAAGTTCGATATTATAAATGGTGATATTTTAACGACAACCGTCATCCTAATCGAGTAATTAAATATTAAAATTCAGGTATACAAAGAAAGGGAAAAAACATGAATGCTAAAGAACAATTTATCAATCAGATAATTCGAGAAAATCCTAACACCGAAACTTCTGCGCTCTTAAAAACTAATAAAGATTGTGGTTACTATGAATTATGCCAAAAATTTTTAGATGTTGCCCTTAACGCTCCCAAAGTGCGGACCGAAGATGGTTCGATAGCAGGAGTATTCCAATATGCCGATATTGAAATTGCAAAAAAAGAGGCTGCTTTATTTCTACACAATAACACAATTAAAGATTTAGATAACTTTTTTGATATATTTGAACACGCTTATCCTTTATCTGCCTCTCCAGAAGACACGCGGCAAAAAACAGCCTTTATAAGAGAAAACGACGCCAGATATGTTGGGTGCATCGGTACCTTTTATTCTTTCACAAGCATTAGCGATGATATTTATGCAGAAATAATATCAGAAATCAAATCACAACTCAAAAGATAAGAACCATTCTTGCCCAAGAAAAGTCAGACATCCTAAATGCTTTGGGGGTGAACTATATGCAGGAAGTGAAACGGATAAATATGTTAAAGCAACTCATCTATAGATTGATGATTGCCAATCGTGTTTTCTGCATTTTTCATTGTCTTAGGCATACTAATTTTTCGCAACAATTTAGACCGTCGTGCTTTGTTTTCACGACGGTCTTTTCTTTGTCTTAGGCGGTATAGTTTTTAGTATAGTAAAGTCCCTCCGCGAGCTCGCGGAGGGTGTAAATTGTTATTTTGTTAGGATTCCTGGCAAATTTGCGTGCCGGTCTCAGAATCGAACATTCTCACGACACGCCATTTAATCTTGAAATCAGATGCTCTGAACTCTTTTTGCTGTTCGCATATAACGAAATTGAAAACGTTGTACGCATCATTTTCGTCGCACTTTAATCTATACACAACTTCTTTTGTTCCATCTTCATTATCCTTCGTTATATAAAAGGTTTCCTTATCGCCTTTTGCCGCAATAGAAGCCTTTACTACTTCCAGCTGTCTATTCCGTATATCTTCGATTTCCTTAACAACTGCATCTTGCAAATCGGGGTTAACAAATCTGATATGTCCGCTCACGAATGGATCAAACATAAATTCGCCGCCAAAAGCATCGCCCATAAAGCGTACGCTAATAGCACCTTCCTTACTAACCTTAGTTATTTTGCCTTCATTTCCAGAAGTGTTGATT
>JAZOMD010000127.1:0-3323 GCA_045653745.1 Eubacteriales bacterium
GGCTTGAAGGGAAGGTCGAGAACCTTGTCGCACTGACGAAGGAACCAGGTGTCTGCCTTACCGCCTGCAAGACGGGTGCAGTGCACTCTCGACTGCTGACCTGCGCCAACGCCGATTGCCTGACCGTCAACGGCAAAGCAAACCGAGTTCGACTGGGTGTACTTAAGAGTGATAAGCGAAACGATAAGGTCGCGTACCGCGCTCTCGGGCATATCCTTGTTTGCGGTTACGATGTTCGTAAGAAGCTCTTTGTTAATCTCAAAATTATTTCTTCCCTGCTCGAAGGTGATTCCGTACACCTGCTTATGCTCGATGGGTGCAGGCACGAAATCGGGGTCTATCTTGACGATATTGTAAGAGCCCTTTCTCTTACCCTTAAGGATTTCAAGCGCCTCGGGCTCGTAGCCGGGAGCAATAATTCCGTCGGAAACCTCTCTTGCAATCATCTTCGCGGTGGTAACGTCGCACACGTCGGAGAGAGCAACCCAGTCGCCGAAGGAGCACATTCTGTCAGTACCTCTCGCTCTCGCGTAAGCAGAGGCGAGGGGGGAGTCGTCAAGGCCCTCGATATCGTCTACGAAGCAGGCTCTCTTAAGCTTATCCGAAAGAGGAATACCTACCGCGGCACTCGTGGGGCTGACGTGCTTAAACGAGGTAACCGCAGGAAGTCCGAGCGCCTCTTTAAGCTCCTTTACGAGCTGCCAGGAATTGAAGGCGTCAAGGAAGTTGATAAATCCGGGTCTGCCGTTAAGAATCTCTATCGGGAGCTCGGAGCCGTCGTGCATAAAAATCTTCGCAGGCTTCTGGTTTGGGTTACAGCCGTATTTAAGTTCAAATTCTTTCATAATCAATATCCTTTCAGGCGTTCTTGTTCACTACTCTGGTCTCGGTCTCGCCACTCTCGATGTCGATATATCTGACGAAGAGAGAAACCTTGTTATCCTCGTTGAGGTTCTGCCAGATAAGGTCGGTAAGAGCATCTATTTCGAGGTCGGGGAGTATAAGGGTCTTAGGCTCGCCCTCGAACGAGGGGAGAGGATTTCCGTCACAGTTGTAGGTATGTATAAACTTTGCAACGCCTGCCTTGGGAGAGGAGTACGCATAGGTAAATCTCTCGCAAGAGGAGTCGTCACCCTCGGCACTCTTAAGAATGGAGAGAGCGAAATTCATTCCGTCGTCGTCGCGGCGGATAATACCCGAAATTCTGGGGGTGAAGTTAGGCTTATCGTCCTCAAACTCACGGGTTCTGAGCGCCTGCTCGAAGGTCATCTGCTTGTCCATAAGCTTGTAGATGGTGTCGGTCTGGTCACCGTTGGTAACTATGGTCTTGTTACCGAGAACGCGCACGGGATAGTAGATGATAAGGTGTGGGTCGGTCATCTTCGACTCGTCAAACGCCTTGGTACGCATAGCGTCGCCCTCGAGGACGAACACGCGGTTACGGCTGTTCTCGCTTCTTCCCATAATAAAGTAAGCGGTGATTGCCTTCTTACCGTCAGTCGACTTGCCTATGATAATTCCTCTGCCGTGGTAGGCAAGGGAGTTAAGCTCCTCTTTAATAGTAGAAATCTTCATTTTTATCTCCGTTCTGTCAAAATCTTGCGTAGCCTACACAAACCGTGTTAAGCCTTAACGCTTCTCGACTTTCTTTTTATTTTAACTTTGCCGTCATTTACCTCGAGGCGTCCGTCACAGAAAAGGCGAACTGCGCGAGGGAGAATCTTCCACTCTGCCCTCTCCATTATTCTTCTCTGGAGCGTCTCGGGGGTATCACCCTCGAGGACGGGAACCGCCTTCTGGAGCACGATAGGTCCTGCGTCACACTCGGGGGTAACTATATGTACCGTAGCACCCGAGACCTTAACGCCCTTGGCGAGTGCCGCCTCGTGGACGTGAAGACCGTAGTATCCCTTACCTGCAAAGGAGGGGATAAGTGCCGGGTGCACGTTAAGAATTCTGTTCGGGAATTTCTCGTAGACCTGCTCGTCTATGATAGTGAGGAAGCCTGCAAGCACGACGAGGTCTATTCCCTCTCGGGAAAGCTCGTCAGCGAGCGCACGGGAGTAATCCGCAACGCTCTCGTAGTCACGCCTTGCAAGGACTCTGCCCTCAATACCTGCGCGTGCGGCGCGCTCGAGTGCGAATACACCCGGCTTCGATGCAAGGACGAGAGTGATTTTTCCCCGTCCGAGCTCACCGCGAGCCTCGGCGTCGATAAGCGCCTGCAAATTCGTGCCGCCGCCCGAAACGAGGACGGCTATTTTCTTCTCACCGGCCATCAGCAGAACTCTACTCCCTCGCCCTCGACTATCTCACCGATGAGGTATGCGTCCTCGCCGCCTGCCTTAAGAATGGAGATAGCGCGCTCTGCGTCCTCCTTGGCAACGACTACGCTCATACCTACGCCCATGTTGTAGGTATTATACATATCTCTTTCGGGAATGTCACCGAACTTCATAATGAGGTCGAAGATGGGAAGAACTCTTACCTTCGACTTCTCTATCTTCGCGCCAAGACCGTCGGGAATGGAACGCGGGATATTCTCGTAGAAGCCGCCGCCCGTGATATGCGAGATACCCTTGACGTCAACCTCTGCGATAAGAGAAAGGATAGACTTTACGTAAATTCTCGTGGGGGTGAGAAGCGCCTCACCGATGGTTCTGCCGCCAAGCTCCTCGCGAGGAACGTAGAGCTCGGGGTTGTTGTTGTCAATATCGAACACCTTACGGCAAAGAGAGAAGCCGTTGGAGTGAATACCGGTCGAGGGGAGAGCGATAATAACGTCGCCTGCCTTCATCTTCTTGTTGTCGATAATCTTCTTTTTATCAACGATACCGACAGCAAATCCTGCAAGGTCGTAATCCTCTACGGGCATAAGACCGGGGTGCTCTGCCGTCTCACCGCCGATAAGAGCCGCACCGGACTGAACGCAGCCCTCTGCAACGCCCTTTACGATTTCTGCAATCTTCTCGGGAACGTTCTTTCCGCACGCGATATAATCGAGGAAGAAAAGGGGCTTTGCGCCGCAGCAGATAATATCGTTTACGCACATAGCAACCGCGTCAATACCGATGGTATCGTGCTTGTCCATAAGGATAGCAAGCTTTACCTTAGTCCCGCAGCCGTCGGTTCCGGAAACGAGAACGGGCTCTTCCATTCCTGCTACGGGAAGGCCAAAGCAGCCGCCGAAGCCGCCTACGTCGTCAAGGCAGCCCTCGTTACGGGTACGTGCGATATGGGTTTTCATAAGTTCAACCGCCTTATAGCCTGCGGTAATGTCGACGCCAGCCTTGGCGTAGCTTTCGGATCTTGAGTTCTTCACT
>JAZOMD010000128.1:0-3029 GCA_045653745.1 Eubacteriales bacterium
ATGGGCGGCGGAAGCTGGCAGAGAACTAAATCACGCGCTAAAGCGGCGGTTCAGGATATTGCCAAAAATCTTATTAACCTCTATGCCGAGAGGCAGAGGACGCCGGGCTTTGCTTTCCCGAAGGATTCCGAGCTTGAAGCGGAGTTTGACGCCGAGTTCGAGTATGAGGAAACCGAATCCCAGCTCGTTGCGATAAACGAGATAAAGGCGGATATGATGAAGAGCGTTCCTATGAACAGACTGCTCTGCGGTGACGTTGGATTTGGCAAAACCGAGGTGGGTCTCCGAGCCGCATTCAAGGCTATAATGGGCGGAAAGCAGGTGGCGAGTTTAGTTCCCACAACAATTCTTGCTCTTCAGCACTACCAGACCGCCATCTCACGAATGAGAGGCTATCCCGTCAGCGTGGAAATGCTCTCGCGCTTCAAGAAGCCTAAGGAAGAGGCGGAGATACTCCGCAAGGTTAAGCGCGGCGAGACCGATATTCTCATAGGCACGCACAAGCTCCTTTCAAAGAAAATAGAGTTCCGCGACCTCGGTCTTCTTATAATCGACGAGGAGCAACGCTTCGGCGTGTCGCAGAAGGAAAAGCTCAAGGAAATGTCGGTGGGTGTTGACGTGCTCACGCTTACCGCGACCCCGATACCGCGTACGCTCAATATGGCTATGAACGGTATCAGCGATATTTCCATACTTGACGAAGCACCCGGAGAGCGCAGACCCGTGCAGACCTACGTGCTCGAGCACGACGACGCGGTGGTAAACGACGCTATGCGCCGCGAGCTCTCAAGAGGCGGTCAGGTGCTTTACCTATATAATAAGGTCGAGGATATTGCCTACCGTGCAGGCAGGATTATGAACGAACTCCCCGACGCGAGGGTCGCCTACGCTCACGGTCAGATGGAGCGCGAGGAAATAGAGGACATCTGGCAGGGGCTCGTCAGGGGCGAGATTGATATTCTCGTTTGTACGACTATAATAGAGACGGGAGTTGACCTTCCGAATGCAAATACTCTGATTATTGAAAACGCCGACCGCTTCGGTCTTGCACAGCTCCATCAGATAAGAGGACGCGTCGGAAGAAGCGAAAGGCAGGCTTACGCATATTTTACCTACCGTGCAGGAAAGGCGCTCTCGGAGATTGCCGAGAAAAGGCTCTCGACGATAAAGGAATACGCCGAGTTCGGCGCAGGCTTCAAGATAGCTCTTTGCGACCTGGAGATAAGGGGTGCGGGAAATCTTCTCGGCAGAGAGCAGCACGGATATATAGACAGCGTGGGCTACGACCTGTACGTTAAAATACTCGGAGAGGCGGTGCGCGAGGAGCGCGGAGAGGTCGAGAAGAAAAAGATCGAGTCGCTTGTCGATATGCGCGACAACGCACATATTCCCGAAGGCTATATTCCCACCTCGGCAGAGAGAATGGATATTTATAAGAAGATTTCTCTTATCCTTACTCCCGAGGACGCGATGGATATTTCCGACGAAATTACCGACCGCTTCGGAGATATGCCGAAGCCGGTTTCGAGGCTCGTCTCGGTTGCGCTTATCAAGGCTATTGCCGAGAGGCTGGGTATCGAGAGAGTTGAGGAGCGTTCGGGTACGCTTACCTTCGTGCTTACAAAGCCCGACCTCGCTATGTGGTCCGAGGCGTTTGCGAAATACCCGGGAATGCACTTTTCTCCCTCGGGCGACAGAGTGATACTGCGCCATACCGAGAGCGAGTGTGCCCGTCTTGCAGAGGAAATTCTCATAACCTGTCTCGGGGCGCAGAGCTCCGGAAGAGAGGACACGAAAAGCTCAGTTAAATAAAATGAAAGAGATTAAAAAATGAACGAAGCTACTCTTAAAAAGCCGAGAAAAAACAGATTTTTGACAATATTTGTTTGCATATTTCTTGCATTTGTGATAGCGCTCGGCGGTGTGTTCGGCATAATTCGTATTGTGAAGGAACGAACCTCGATTGCGAAATACGACGGCGTATATCTTGACGAGGGGGCGGCAAGGTACCTTGCTTCCTACTACAAGTACCTTTATATTAAAGAGCTTGGGAGCACGGGCAAGGTTATATACGACTCTCCTTATTTCTGGGAGCAGGAAAACGAGGACGGAATTACCGAGGGTGAGGCTCTTAAAAATTCCTTCTCCGATTATATCGCCTCGCTTCTTGCCGCGGTGAAGATTTACGACTCCGCATTTTCCTACTCGCGCTCCGAGCGCGCACTCGTGGAGTCCCGTGTCGAGGCAGTTCTTAACAGCTCCATAGCACGCGGAAGCGTCGAGGAATTCAACAGGCAGGCAGCGTCACTCGGCTTTGACTACGAGGACTTCCTTTCTGCGGCGAAGTATCTCTACAAGGCGAGTGCTGCGAGATATTCGCTTTACGGAGCCGACGGAGAGGCAATCAAGGACGATAAAGAGGCGTGCGAGGCATACCTTTCGTCCTACTCTCACGTTGACGTGATTTTCATAAGGCTCGAGGACACCTACGTCCTTGACCAGAAGGGTGAATATACCTACGATGAGGAAACCGGAGAGCGCATTACAAGGCCGCTTACCGAGACGGAAATTGCCGAAAGAGCGGCGGCTGTCGATAATATACGCACCTATATTTCCGAGGGACGAATGACAACCGAGTCCTTTGACTACTATCTCAAATACTCCGAGCCCGACCACGAAAAGCAGACGGGCGGATACTATCTGAACAAAAGTGCGGCTAATACCAAGGAGTTCGGCGAGGATTATCCCGAGATAGTTGACGCCGCTATGGATATGTCGCTTGGCGAATTCCGCGCGGTGGACTGCGAGCACATCGGCGGTGTTGCAGTTATATTTAAGTACGACCTTGCAGAGGGCGCGTATGCAAGCGAGGGAAACATCTGGTTTTCCGACTTCTATCAGCACGCGGCGGAATACGATTATCTCTCGGTTATCACCGACCTTATCACCGGCGTTGAGTTTACCGATTCCTATGAAGAATTCGACCTAGTAAACGATTATAAAAAGATACGCGACGATTTTATCGTCGG
>JAZOMD010000129.1:0-4079 GCA_045653745.1 Eubacteriales bacterium
CTTCCGCTTCTCGAGGCGAAGGCTCTCGGCAGACCCATTATAGCCGCAGACCTCGAGTATGCGCGCGAGAGCGTGGGCGACTACGCGCGAGTTTCCTATTTTCCCTCTCTTGACTCCTCTCTTCTTGCCGAGAGGATAGAGAAGGCGTTTAGTTAAAATTTTCAAAGAAGGAGAGGGGCCCTGCCCCGTGAGGCTTTTTATGAAAAAGGTCGGAATACTAACCTTTCACTGGGCGACAAACTACGGCGCGGTGCTCCAGAGCTACGCTACCGCGAGCTTTCTTAAAAGCGCGGGCTACGACGCAGAGATAATAAACTACCGCCCGAGAATAGCGCTTATAAAGCAGACCCTTCGCCGTATAAAATCAAGGGACACTCTCTCGAAAAAAAGGGAAGGGGAGATAGACCTTTTCCGAAGAGACTTCCTTCCTCTTTCAAAAAAGGTGTATAGAAGCAGCCGCGCACTGTCGAGGTGCTCGGGCTACTTTGCGCTTATCACGGGCAGCGACCAGGTGTGGAACGAGAGCTTCACCCTGCGCGGTGAGGGCAGACCGACCCTATCCTATTTTCTCCCCTTCGGCGGTGAGGGGGCGAAGCGTATAGCATACGCCGTAAGCTTCGGTCAGGACGCCGTCGACGAGGAGTATAAAAGAGTCGCGCTCGAGTCGATACGCGCGCTCGACGCGGTGAGCGTCAGAGAAAACACCGGGCTTGCGATACTCGAAGAAATGGGTGTCGCATCGGTGCGCGTGCCCGACCCGACCGCACTCCTCTCGCGCGAGGAATATAGCGCCATAGCCGATAAATCGAGCTGCAAAACTC
The DNA here is from genome assembly GCA_045653745.1 of Eubacteriales bacterium. Lineage (GTDB taxonomy): Bacteria > Bacillota > Clostridia > Oscillospirales > CAG-272 > UBA1740. The sequence goes on from JAZOMD010000129.1 coordinate 822, forward strand.
CTCGCGTATTTTCCTATTTTCTGCGCACGGGTGCCGAAAAAGAGCTCTCGGCGCGAAAGAAGGTAAGAGAGGCGCTCGGTATTTCGAGGGACTCCGAGATGCCCCGAGTTTACGGCATTCCCGAATGGCTCTCGGCTATAAGAGGGGCACACACCGTGATAACGAACTCCTTTCACGGCACTATGCTCTCGATAATATTTGGCACACCCTTCGTCTTCCTTTCCTCAGAGAAATCCAAGATGAACGACCGTGTCACCACCCTTCTTTCGACCGTCGGGCTCTCGGAGCGCATTGCCGACTCCGAGGCGGATATAGAAAGAGCCCTCGGCGCACCGATAGAGTGGGATAAGGTAAATTCGGCACTCTCGGATTACAGACGTGTCGGCGCCGACTTTCTTCTTCGTGCATTGGAGGGTAAAGAGTGAAAATAAATCAGGTAAAGGCAGGGGCTATCCTCTCCTATCTTCAGATTGCCCTGAACATCGTCGTGGGGCTTATCTACACGCCCCTTATGATACGCACCCTCGGGCGCTCGGAATACGGACTTTATAACACCGTAGCCTCGGCTATCTCTATGCTCTCTATGCTTAATCTCGGCTTCGGAAACGGATATATCCGCTTCTATTCGAGGTATAGGCGCGACGGAAAGAGCGACGAGATAAAGAGGCTCAACGGACTCTTTCTGACGATATTCGTAATAATCGGTTTGGTGGCGCTCGGCCTCGGACTCTTACTTACGGGCAACCTTTCTCTCGTCTTTGGCGACGGGCTTACCGCCACGGAGCTCTCGACGGCGAGAACGCTTATGCTCCTTCTTTCGATAAACCTTGCGGTATCCTTCCCGATGACCGCCTTCTCGAGTATAATTTCGGCTCACGAGAAGTTCATTATACTGAAGCTTCTCAGTATATGCAAGACCGCCGTTGGACCGCTTGTGACGATACCCCTTCTTCTCGCAGGCTACGGCTCGGTTGCGATAGTTTCGGTAACTCTCGGCGTTTCGCTCTTTACCGACGCCGTCTTTGCCTTCTTCGTCCTGTTCGTCCTTCGTGAGCGCTTCGTATTTAAGCGCACCGAGGAGAGAATCTTCGGCGAGCTCTTTTCCTACACCGCCTTTATCGCGATAAACATTATAGTCGACCAGATAAACTGGAACCTCGACAAAATCATAATCGGCCGTTTCCACGGTACGGATACCGTTGCCGTTTACTCCGTCGGCGCCGAGCTTCAGCACTACTATCAGATGTTCTCGACGGCGGTTTCGGGCGTCTTCGTCCCGAGAATACACAGAATAGTAAACAGAAGCGACCTTCCCACAGCCGAGCGTGACACGGCGCTCTCCTCGCTATTTGCCAGAGTCGGCAGAATACAGTTTTTCGTGATGGCTCTTATCGCCTCGGGTATGATATTATTCGGGCAGGAGTTTATAAGCTTCTGGGCAGGAGAGGGCTACGAAAACTCCTATTACGTTGCGCTTCTCCTTACCATTCCTTTAACCGTTCCGCTGGTGCAGAACGTCGGAATCGAGATACAGCGCGCAAAAAACAAGCATCAGTTCAGAAGCCTCGTTTACCTCGTTATGGCGTTTTTGAACCTCGGAATGACAATTCCACTTTGCAAAACGTACGGTGCGGTGGGTGCCGCGATAGGTACTGCCATCTCGCTCGTCTTGGCGAACGGAGTCGTAATGAATATTTACTACCACAAGGCACACGGTATAAATATCCTTCGCTTCTGGTCGGGGATTCTTAAAATTTTCCCCTCTCTCCTTCTGCCCGTCGGCGCAGGACTTCTTATAAGATATTTCCTTCCGATAGGCGAGGGGCTCTTATGGCTCGGGCTCGGAATAGCTGTTTATACCGCCGTCTATTGCCTCTCCGTGTGGATTTTCGGTATGAATTCCTATGAGCGCGGTCTGGTTAAAAAGCCGCTTCGCCTGGTTGTCTCTAAGCTCGTTCGGAAGAAATCCACAAAAAAGGAGAACACCGTATGACACTCGCAGACAGAAATCTCTGCTCGGGCTGCTCGGCTTGCAGCGATATTTGCCCGAAGGAATGTATAAAAATGACCCCCGATCGCGAGGGCTTTCCGTATCCCGAAATAGACCCCTCGCTCTGCATAGAATGCGGCGCCTGCCGTAAGGCTTGCCCCGTGCTCTGTAAGCCTGTCGGGGTAAAGCCAAAGAGGGCGTACGCCTATATAAATCCCGACCCCGAAACGGTGGAGCACAGCTCCTCGGGCGGCGCCTTTACCGCACTTGCAACGAAGATTTTGTCCGAGGGCGGTGCCGTCGTCGGTGCGCTTCTTGACGAAAATCTGCGCGCACACCACGCGGTAGTAGAGTCGGTCGATGGGCTCTCGGCGCTCCGCGGCTCGAAGTACGTCGAGAGCGACACCGTCGGAATATTTAAAAAGGTGAAAAAACTTATTTCTACGGGAAGGAGCGTCCTCTTTTCGGGCACACCCTGCCAGACGGCGGCGGCGCGCTCCTATATCGGAGAGTGCGACCTGCTTATCACCGTCGAGCTTGCCTGCCACGGCGTACCCTCGCCCCTCGTGTTCGAGAGGTATATTGAATATCTTGAAAAAACGCACGGCGCTAGGGTCGTCGGCTTTAATTTCAGACATAAGAAAAGCGGCTGGAGAAGCTACGGCACTCGTGCACTCCTCGAGGACGGCAGAGAGCTTTTCTCCACGGTAAATGACGACCCGTATATGCGCGCCTTCCTCTCCGATGCCTGCCTGCGCCCGTCCTGCCACGCCTGCGCGTTCAAGGAAACCGACGGACGAAGATACGCCGATATTCTGATAGGCGACTTCTGGGGTGTAGAGAAAATATTCCCCGAGATAGACGGGGGCGGCGGAGTTTCGCTCGTTATAGTGCATACCGAGCGAGGCGGTGAGCTCTTTTCTTCGGTAACCGAGGGCGTGGTCCTAAAAGAGACCGACCCCGACACGGCTCTTACCCATAACGGCGCTGTAATCCGCTCGGTAAAGGCGCACCCAAAGAGGGCGACTTTTATGAGTGAGGTCGTCTCCGCAGGCTTTGGAAAAGAGAGCACGGCACTCCTTCGCCCGAGCCTTACGGCGAGAATTAAATCCAAAATCAAAAGAATAATAAAAAGACTCTTAAAGAGATAAGGAGAATAGAAATGTCACTTTTTGCAAACAAGACTTTACTTATCACGGGCGGAACGGGCTCGTTTGGTAACGCGGTGCTGAACCGCTTCCTCGAGACCGATATCGGAGAAATACGCA
>JAZOMD010000130.1:0-2947 GCA_045653745.1 Eubacteriales bacterium
CCCATCGTTATAAACAGCTGGGAAGGCACCTATATGGACTTCGACAACGAGAAGCTTATGGCTATCGCGAGCGCGGTTAAGGGAACGGGAATCGACACCTTCGTTCTCGACGACGGCTGGTTCGGAGCGAGAAACACCGACGAGGCAGGTCTTGGCGACTGGTACGTAAACACCGACAAGTTGAAGGGCGGTCTCAAGACGGTTATCGACCACGTAAATTCGCTTGGAATGAACTTCGGCCTTTGGTTTGAGCCCGAGATGGTCAACGAGAACTCGGATATTTACAGAGCGCACCCCGATTACGCCATCAAGGCACCCGGCAGACTTCCCTGCTACACGAGAAATCAGTTCGTCTTCGACATCACCAGAGCCGACGTTCGCGACTACATAATAAACTCGGTCAACAAGATTCTCGACGAAAACAACATCACCTACGTCAAGTGGGATTACAACAGAAACGTTACAGAGTCATACTCGCTCGGTCTTCCCGCAGACAGACAGTCGGAGTTCGCGCACAGGTACGCGCTCGGTCTTTACGACATCTTCGAGAGAATTATAGAGACTCACCCCGACGTTATCTTCGAGGGCTGTGCAGGCGGCGGCGCGAGATTCGACCCCTCCGAGCTCTACTACTTCCCCCAGATTTGGACCTCTGACAACTCAGACGCCGACGAGAGAACTCTCATTCAGTACGGCACCTCGATAGTTTATCCCCTCTCCTCGATGACCTGCCACTTCTCGGTAGTTCCTAACCACCAGACGAGCAGAATCACCGACGCGAAGACGCGCGCAGACATCGCGCACCTCGGCACTACCGGCTACGAGCTCGACACCTCGGTCTTCACCGACGAGGACAGAGAGCTTACAAAGGCGCAGATAGCCGAGTACAAGGAGATGGAGTCCCTTATCCTCGAGGGCGACCTTTACAGAACCGACAACCCGATGGAGTCGAACTTCTTCGGCTTCACCCTCGTATCCAAGGACAAGACCCGTGCAGAGCTCACCTGCTACCAGAGAATGGGCAGACCCAACGCGCAGCTCAAGAGGTTCTATCCCAAGGGTCTTGCTCCCGAAAAGAAGTATTACGTCCCCGAGCTCGGCGTTATTCTCTCGGGTGCAACGCTTATGAACGTCGGTTTTCTCCCCGTATTCGAGAGAGGCGACTTCAAGACGGTTAAGTACCATTTTGAAGAAAAATAAGGCGTAAATGTAATCCAAAGTTTACAAAACGCGCAAATAACAAAAAAGCGGAACGAGAAATCGTTCCGCTTTTCACTTAGCTTAAATAGGATACCTTCAGTTCACTTTTATCTGTTTGAGGTTAACACTTTGCATATTAAGACCCGAAACCGAGTCGGCGGTTATGCACTGCTCGGCTCTCATATTTATATCCTTCATAAAGATATTTTTCATTTTACCGCCGGGCACACCGTCTATTGCAATACCTATCTCGAGGTTATCGCACTCGATATTCTCAAAGTAGATATTTCTGTACTCGGGCATATATACGCCCTCAACCTCGGGTGCGTCGGTCGCCTCGCTCGAATAACGGAAGGTGAGGTTTATGCCGCGCATACCCTTTTTCATTTTGAGATTTCTGTACTCGATATTTTCGACCACTCCGCCTCTGCCGTCCTTCGACTTTATGCGTATGCAGTTGATGTTGTTTTCAAACTCGCAGTCGTAGGCTAAGATATTCCGCACCGAGCCCGACATCTCGCTGCCGATTACTATACCGCCGCTGCGGCATTCGCCCACTCCGCGGCAATTACGGATAACTACGTTCTCGCAGGACTTTCCAACGTCCCACGCATCCTGATTTCTGCCCGCCTTCAGACATATCATATCGTCGCCGAGTGTTTGGAGAGTGCAGTTTTCGACGAGCGCACGATTGCAGGCGTCAATATTTATACCGTCGGTGTTGGGAGACATCGTCTGGTTTTCGATAGTAATTCCGCGCACGATTACTCCCTCACACCAGGCGATATGCACCGTCCAGAAGGGCGAGTCGTGGATATAGACGTCCTCAACGAGGACGTTTTTTGAATTAAGTATCTGGATAAAGGGCGAGCGCAGATAATCGGTTTCCTTTCCGAAAACACGCTCCTTCACGGGAGTATCGACCATCATTTTATAGAGGCGGTTTCTTCCGTCGAGCGAGGTGCGCGCCCATTTCCACCACTCCTCACCGTTGCCCTCGAGACGTCCTTTTCCCGTTATCGCGACGTTTTCCACGCCATTTGCATAAATGAGCGGCGAGTAGTTATAGCACCTTATTCCCTCGTAATTGATAAGTACGGTTGGCAAATAGTCCTCTCTGCGGGTCGAGAAGGAGATAACCGCCCCTTCCAGAAGGTGAAGCTCTATATTACTTTTAAGGTGTATCGGGCCGCATTTCCACTCGCCCGACGGAACAACCACCCTTCCGCCGCCGTGCGAGAACACGCGCTCAATCGCACTTGCTATCACGGCTGTGACGTCTTCCCCCTCTTTAGCACCGAGGTCGGTTATTGATACCGAGAAATCGGGAAAGCGAGGCGCTTCGGGTAATTCAAATTCACGAAAAAACATAATTTTCTCCTAAAAACGAAAGGAGCACGGAAACGCGCCGTACTCCTTTGCGGCACTTTACGCCGAAATAAATATGATGTAAAAAAGGATTTAGTTAATTATTCGCAGCCTTAACTATTGCAGTAAACTTGTCAGTCTTGAGAGACGCGCCGCCGATAAGACCGCCGTCAACGTTGACCTTGGAGAGAAGCTCCGCAGCGTTAGCGTCGTTCATAGAACCGCCGTACTGAACGGTAACCGCCTCTGCCGCGTCAGCACCGTAAGCCTCGGCGATAGCCGCGCGAACGAAGCCGTTGCCCTCGTCTGCCTGCTCTGCGGTAGCGGTAACGCCCGTACCGATAGCCCATACGGGCTCGTATGCAACTATAACGTTTGC